>NZ_JAQEXK010000007.1:0-131138 GCF_027693185.1 Butyricicoccus sp. OF27-2pH9A | reverse complement strand
CACATGTGTAGCAGTAATTTATCTGACGCTGCGAACAGGTTGCGAAAGATACGGTAGAAAAAATCCTCTGCCGTTCCCCTTTTCGCAGCGGTCACATGTCGGCAATCTGCGCCAGACTCTCCCCAAAGGAAGTGGGAGTTAAGAGGGTAGAAACCTTGGTGTCTACCCTCTTGCCCCGCCGCGGGGCGCGGCGAATCCCCGCGCTCCGCAGAGCGCAACTCCCCGCTGAGGTTCAGCGAAAACTCCCCGCCCATCAGGGGCGAACACGCCTGCGGCAGTTCGTGTTCCCCGCTCAGCCGGTGCTGAAAAAAGGCCGCTGTTTGTTAACGGTATATCCCTTGTATTTTCCCGTCTGGCTTGGTACAATAAGCTTGTAAGAGAAAGGAGGCGTTTACAATGAAACGCTCAAAAGTTATTATAGCCGTAATTGCGATCATTGCAGTAGTCGCCGCAGCCTGTGTATATGGATATGTCCGCAGCAAGCCCGCCGATGAGCCGGAAAAGCCTGCTGTTACCAAGCCGGAGAACCCGACCACGCCGGAAACGCCGGACGACAGAAATTCCGGCAAACCGTCCGATTCCAAGACAAATGAACCTGCCGTACAGCCGGAAAACCCCAATCCGAGCGGCACGGAGTCGGTCACGATCTACGTTCCGGATGAACAGGGCGAAACACTCACGCCGACCGGCGCAGACGCGAAGGACGACTCCGACCAGTCGCTCGTAGATGCGCTCATCGCCGCAGGCTCTCTGCCCGAGGGCGTCAAGGTGCAGTCCTCGTCACTCGAGAACGGCACGCTCACGCTCGACATGAATGCCGCCTTCGGCGAGGCGATCCGCGCCTCCGGCACCGCCGGTGAAACGCTCAAGATCTACGCACTGGTCAACACGTTCGCGCAGGCGCGCGGCGCAACCGCAGTGCTCATCACCGTGGACGGCAAGGTGCTCGAAAGCGGACACGAGGTCTACGATTACGCGATCGAGCCAAACAACTGACCCGCAAAAGAAAAGCTCCGAAACGCCTGTTTCGGAGCTTTTTCTTACTTGTTCATCATTTTCAGGAACTTTTCCTTGATATGCGCGGCAGCCGCGCACGGATCGTCCGCCTTCATGACGGCAGAGACCACGGCGATGCCCTTGATGGGACTGTCGGCCAGCACGTCCATGTTATCCGCGTTCAGGCCGCCGATGGCAACCACCGGAATCGGGACCGCGCGGCACACATCGTTCAGCACGGAGACCGGCGTAACCTTGGTGGTAACGTGGGTGGTCGTCGGGTAAATGGCGCCGGTGCCGAGGTAATCCGCGCCGTCGTTGTACGCGGCAACGGCCGCTTCGACCGTCTTGGCAGTCGCGCCGACGATCTTATCCGGGCCGAGCAGCCTGCGGCAGACCGCCACCGGCAGGTCGCTCGCGCCGACGTGCACGCCGGCCGCATCGCAGGCAATGGCAACGTCCACGCGGTCGTCGATGATGAGCGGCACGCTGTAGCGGTCGGTGATAGACTTGACCTGCTGCGCCAGCTCAAGGTAGCTGCGTCCGCCGGTGTCCTTCTCGCGGAGCTGAATGAGCGTTGCACCGCCCCTGCACGCCTCGTCCACCGCGTGGAGCAGGGTCTCGGTCGTGTGGTAGGTGCTGTCCGTAATGACATACAATGTAGGATCAAACTGCATGATGATACTCCTTTTTTTAACTTATTGTGCCGTTTCGCATTCTTTTACCGTCTTACGAATGAAAAACAGGCTAATGACATCAACAACGTAAATAAATTGGGAAATGACCTGCCGGACTGCGGTTCCCGTGCCGATTGCACCCTGCCTGCGCGCGTACAGGATGAGCGCAATGCAGTAGCCGGACGAGGCCATCATGGCGAACCAGGCAACCAAAATTTCCATCAGCACGATTGGTGCGGTAAACACAAAAATCACCGAAAATACGCCGTAAATCATGCCGTAGAGGAAATTTACAAGAAACATCGGAATGGCAATCAGCTTCATGGCCACAACCAATTTCCAGATTGCTGAACGAATTGCAGGGTCGTTCAGCCGTTTCTTCACACGCGCTGCCGCAATCAGATTGCAGACGGAAAGCAGCAGAATCAGCAGGCTGAACAGAAACACGCCCGGCACAAAATACCTGCTCAATGCTTCTAATGACTGACTGGCGTAACCAATATACGACAGCGCCAGACCGACAAAGCAAACGATTTCACAGATGATAAAGCATTTGGCAGCCTTCATTCGCTCTCCCCTTTTAGCGCATGTTAATTTTCATCAATTTATTTTCACGATAAGCAAATCCTGTTCTTCCCCGAGTTCACCGAGCGCGGTGCCGTCCGGCTGAAACGCCATGCTGTGCCCGACAAATTTTCCGGGCGCATACTGGTCTGCACCCAGCACGGTCAGACCGTTCTCGATGGCTCGCGCGCACAGCAGGGTGCGCCAGTGCAGCAGCTTGTTCTCGCCCTGCACCCAGCCCGCCGGAACGAACAGCGTCTCGGCACCGCGCGCCTTCTGCTCGGCGGCAAGCGCCGGAAACCGAAGCTCGAAACAGGTAATGATGCCCAGTTTTCCGACAGGTGTCTCGATGGGCGAAAACGGCTTATCCCCTGCCCGGCACTCATCGGATTCCCGATAGCCGAAGGCATCGTACAAACGGTTCTTGCGGTGTGTTCCGCGCAGGCGGCCGCGGTCGTCAAGAACCGCAATCGTGTTGTACGGCAGACCGTCCGCGCGCTCGTACATGCCTGCGGCAATCCACAGGCCGTATCTCCGGCAAAGCTCACCGAGCGCAATAATGAACGCGCCGTCACACGGCTCTGCGGCCTCGATATTTTTCGACCGTGCGTTCACTTTTGCGCAACACATGCTGTATTCCGGCAAAAGTAGCATTTTTGCTCCATTTTCCGCTGCTGTTTGTGCAAGGCGTTCTATTTCCCTAAGATTGGCAGTTTTGTCCTCTCTGGCGCTGAACTGCCCGATGGCAACCGTGCTCACGCCTCTCTCCAGCCCTTGCATATGTCCACCCATGCCTTGAAACCGGAGAATTTCTCCAGTTCCGGGATGGTGACCTCGATGGCTGAGTTGGACGAGCCGCACGCCGGGAATACCGTCTCGAACCGTCGGAGCGATTCATCGAGATAGACCGTCACGCCGCCATTCACACCGAACGGGCACACGCCGCCGACCGCATGACCGATCTCCGGCTCGACCTCCTCAAACGCGAGCATCCGCGCCTTGCAGCCGAACCGCGCCTTGTACTTCGGGTTGTCGATCTTGGTGTCGCCTGCCGCAACGATGAGGATCACGCCGTCATTCGTGCGGAACGACAGCGTTTTTGCGATGCGTGCCGGTTCGCAGTGGGCAGCTTCGGCGGCCAGCTCCACGGTCGCGCTGGACACCGGGAATTCGATCACGCGATCCTCTGCACCGAACTGACGCAGATACGCTTTTGCTTTTTCGATGGACATGGGTCTCAATCTCCTTCTGTCTGCTGCGGGATATCGTCGATCATGCTTTCGCACAGCCGACGTAAATAATTTGCAATTTCGCTGAGCGCAAGGCATGTGCACAGCCGCTCCTCCGGGTCATCCGGCGTCTCGGGCAGCTGGGAGGTCAGCAGCGGCGGAATAGCTTCGCGCATGCGCTTCTTGTCCGCGAGCAGATGCTCGTAGCACGCCGCAAAGTCCACATCGTTCCGACCGGTCAGCGCCTTCACATCGGTTAAGCGCAGCGTCTGCTTCAAATGGTATACGCAGAGCAGCTGCATGATCTGCTGGCGCGTGTATTTTTTGCCCTTCACCGGCGTCATAAGCCCTTCCTTGACGTAGTTGTTGACCATGGTTTTTGTCAGCAGCTTGTCCTCCGGCGTGCGCTTGCTGCCCGATAAGCACTGATCGAACAGCGTCAGCACCTGATCCATATACAGGTCAAGCTGCGGCACCTCGTCGGGCATGATATCGCGGTCGGCAAAGACCGCTTCTATGGTTTTCTCCAGCCGCGGCATGGCGTTCACCTCATCTTTTACAAAATATCGAGGCAACACCGCACAATTAAAGCTACGGCGCTTTACGGAAATTTTGTACCCTGACTTCGTTGTGAGTTCACGGTAATACATCAAGTATTACCGCAAACTCACGCCTCGTCAGAACGCAAAATTTACTCGTAAATCGCTCTTGTTCAATTATGCGGTGTTACCTTGCAACTACAGTACCGAACGGAAACACGCAATTTTTCGTCTGCCCGTGCGGCCTGCAATGCTATTATTATAAGCCTTTTGCGCGCTTCACGCAAGAGTTATACCGCTCGACAAATCCACTGTAATATGATATACTGAACGAACAATAAGCGGTAGGAGGCTTACATATGAAAAAATTCTGGCAACGCCTGGTCCTTTTCGGACTGACAGGTGCATTTTTTGTATCCTGTATCAGCTGCAGCGCGGCAAATACTGCCTCGAAGGTTCCGATTCTGATGTATCACAACCTGACGAACGACCCGTCCGCCGTGACGAGCATGACCATCACCGGCGAGCGGTTTCAGGAGGACATGGAATATCTGGAATACAACGGCTACACGCCGCTGCTCTCGGCGGATTTGATCGACATCCGAGCCGGAAGGGAGCCCATGCCCGAGCGGCCGGTCATGATCACTTTTGACGACGGTTATCGCTCCAATTACGATATTGCGTACCCGATTCTGCAGAAAACCGGCATGAAGGCCGTCATTGCGCTGATCGGCAAAAGCATCCGCGCAAACGACAACACGGAAGCGAACCGCTTTTTCCTCAAGTGGGACGAGGCAGCCGAAATGGCTGACAGCGGTCTGGTGGAGCTGGCCTCTCACACCTACAACCTGCACAACCCGCAGTACGGCGGACTGACCGCACCGGACGGCATCAACGGCATCCAGCGACTGAAGGGCGAATCGCAGACGGCGTATAACAAGCGCGTCGGCGAGGACCTCAAGCAGAGCATCGACCTCATCACGCAAAATACCAACCAGAAAAACGTGCTGTTTTTCGCATATCCGTTCGGCGCGCGCGATGCGTGGATGCAGCCGCTGCTGCAGAAAAACGGTATTCAGGTCAGCGTACTGACCAACACCGGAACGGCGTCTATCCGGCGCGGATTGACCGATCTGCCGCGTTACCGCATCACGATGGACACCAAACTGAGCGATATTCTTCCGGCGAACCCGAATGCCTCGCACGATATTACCGTGCGGGCGCACATGCCGACCATGATCAAGAATGAGAAAATCCGGCAGGAAGTCGCCCGGCACCTTCCCGCACAGGAGAGAACCATAAAGATTCCGAAATCGTATACCTGATTTTCCAAGCACTGTCTTTGATTAACAAAGACGGTGCTTTTTTCATGGTGACAATTTGGAGAAAGCACTTGCAATTTCCGAAAAATATGGTATCATAACAGACATGATATAGTTTTCAACTCTACATAGCAAAAAGGAGGAGTTTGTATGCCTCGTGCATTTCTCAAGGCCCGCGAGCCGTTTTCCAGTTACTCTCATTTCATCGGTGCAGTGCTCAGCGGCGCCGGACTGTTCGTGCTGCTCGTGCGGCTGCTGTTCGATCCGTCCGTCACCGGCTCGCTTGCGGCGGCTGCCGTGGTGTTCTGCCTGTCGCTGATCGCGCTGTACTCCGCAAGCAGCGTGTACCATTTCTCCGGCCGCGGCGAAGCCGTCCTGCGGCGGCTGAAAAAGCTCGACCACAGCATGATCTATGTGCTGATCGCGGGCAGCTATACGCCGATTATTCTCAAATTCATGCCTGCGCCGCGCAGCTATGTCTTTCTCGGCGTGATCTGGCTGATTGCGCTGACCGGCATTGCCATCAAGCTGCTGTGGATTGACGCGCCGCGTCTCATCGGCACCGCGCTGTACCTCGCGCTCGGCTGGGCGATTGCGTTTGATTTCGGGGTTGTGCTGTCCATGCCTGCGCCTGCCATTGCCCTGCTGGCTGCCGGAGGTCTGTCGTATACGGTCGGCGGCGTAATCTATATCGCCAAAAAGCCGAATTTAGGTAAAATGATCGGGTTTCATGAGCTGTTTCATCTGTTCGTAATCGTCGGCAGCGTTTGTCATTATCTGATGGTGTTTCTATATGTTCTCTAACAAACGAGCCGTGAATCCTCATGTGATTCACGGCTCGTTTTTGTTTTCATCCGCACCCGGCAAACCATTTTGATTACTGCTATGGCGGAACACTCCATAATTCGGATACTTTATCCACGGATAATCCGGCTCTGTACCATAATTATTCCGTATATATTTTCTAACTCCGTTCGATTCATACTGCCATCTCCATTCCCCGGTTTATATTACTCTCCGTATCGCCTGCAACCTTTTCAAAATCTCCTCCCATATATTATTCAAAAAAGTACTTCTTACCGATTGACAAAAATATAAATTTACAATATACTCTTAATTAAGAAGTAATACTAATAAAGGAGGTGCATTTTATGCAGACCAGAAACACCATTCAGCGTCAGATTGTATTGCAGGCAGTGAATCAGATGCACAACCACCCTACCGCGGATGCGATTTATGCCTTTATCGCGGCGCAGCACCCGACCATCAGCAAGGCCACGGTTTACCGCAATCTGAACCAGCTGGCCGCTCAGGGCGAGATTTTGCGCGTGCCTGTGCCGACCGGTGCCGATCACTTTGATTTCAACATCAAGCCGCATTATCATGTGCGGTGTACCAAGTGCGGCGGCGTTTTTGATGTATTTATGCCGCCTGTCACCGATCTCATCGACCGCGCGGAGGATTCCTCCGGCGTGGAGCTGCATCGGTACGAAATTCTGTTCGAGGGTATTTGCAGCGCTTGCAGGAAAGACTAAAAGAGCAGTCAGAACGGTCTGACCGTCAAAAGAGACAGGAAGAATAGGAAAAACGGAGAAAGGATAACTATTATGGCAGAACTCAAGGGCACCCGCACCGAAGCAAACCTGCAGACCGCATTCGCAGGCGAATCCATGGCGCGCAATAAGTACACGTTCTTTGCCTCCAAGGCGAAAAAGGACGGCTATGTGCAGATTGCGAAAATCTTCGAGGAGACCGCTGCAAACGAGAAGGAGCACGCGAAAATCTGGTTCAAGCTGCTCAACGGCGGCATTGATGACACCGCAGCCAACCTCAAGGCTGCCGCAGAGGGCGAAAACTACGAGTGGACCGACATGTACGCCACCTTCGCCAAAGAGGCGCGTGAGGAGGGCTTCGACCACATCGCGGACCTGTTCGAGATGGTCGGCGCAATCGAGAAGGAGCACGAGGAACGCTACCGCAGGCTGCTCAAGAATGTCGAGGACAAGCTGGTCTTTTCCCGCGACGGCGACTGCGTATGGCAGTGCTCCAACTGCGGACATATCGTTGTCGGCAGACAGGCGCCGGAGGTCTGCCCGGTTTGTGCGCATCCTAAAGCCTACTTTGAACTCAAGGCTCAAAATTTCTAAGGGGGACGCTGTCCCCCTTAGATACCCCAACGGTTCCCAAGGAAACCGTTGGGGATATCCCCCTCACCTTTGCACGGCAAAGGCGGTTCGGGACACACGTCCCGAAGCAGTGGTAAAAAAGGCCGGCAGAGCTGGCCTTTTTTAGAGAATTTTACAGCGCACTGCGGTGCGCCAAAAAAGCGGGACGAAACGATTGTTTCTCCCGCTTTTTATTATTCATTTAGATTCTCAGTTTGCAGACTGTACCGCAGCTTTCATGCTGCAAACGTACTCCTTAATGTGCGGCACACAGTCCTTGCCGTACTTCGCGCAAATCTTAACGATTGCCGAGCCGACGATCGCGCCGTCCGACTGGGCGGCCATCCTAGCGGCCTGCTCGGGCGTGGAAATGCCGAAGCCAACCGCGCACGGAATATCCTGTGTCTCCTTGACCAGCTTCACCATTGCGCCGATGTCGGTGGTGATGTTCGAGCGCACGCCGGTAACGCCGAGCGAGGACACGCAGTACACGAAGCCGGAGGCTTCCTTTGCGATCATGCGGATGCGGTCGTGCGAGGTCGGCGCGATGAGCGACACAAGATCGAGTCCGTACTGGCGGCACAGCGGGTCAAACTCGGCCTTTTCCTCGAACGGTACGTCCGGCAGAATGAGACCGTCCATGCCGATCTCAGCGGCAGTGCGGATGAAACGCTCCGAGCCGTACGAGTACACCACGTTCGCGTAAGTCATAAATACCATCGGAATGTCGGTTTTCTGGCGGATACGGCGCACCATGTCGAAGATCTTGTCGGTGGTCGTGCCCGCAGACAGCGCACGCACGTTCGCCTCCTGAATGACCGGACCCTCAGCGGTCGGGTCTGAGAACGGAATACCCAGCTCGATGAGGTCCGCGCCCGCGTCCGCCATCGCGTATACGATCTGCTCAGTGACGTCCAGAGATGGGTCACCGCAGGTTACAAAGGGAATGAAAGCCTTGCCGCTCTGGAAGGCAGATTTTATCTTGCTCATAGCTTACTCCTTTTTCGTAGGGCGTGACGACCTCGGCACGCCGATGGTAACGATGTGCATACGGCCTGCATGGCGCGCCGAGTCGTCGCGCCCTACGGCATATATTCAAAAACGATGCATAAATTTCCTAATCACTCATGAATATCCTCGCCGCGGTAGCGTGCGATCGCCGCGCAGTCCTTATCGCCGCGGCCGGAGATATTGATAACGATGGTCTGGTCCTTACGCATGGTCGGCGCAAGCTTCATCGCGTGCGCGACAGCGTGTGCAGACTCGATCGCCGGAATGATACCCTCGATACGGCTGAGATACTCGAATGCGTTTACCGCCTCATCATCGGTGACCGGAACGTACTCCGCGCGGCCGATATCGTGCAGGTAAGCGTGCTCCGGGCCGATGCCGGGGTAATCCAGACCGGCGGAGATGGAGTAAACCGGTGCGATCTGACCATATTCGTCCTGGCAGAAATAGCTCTTCATGCCGTGGAAAATGCCCAGACGGCCAGTAGCGATGGTCGCGGCAGTCTCTGCGGTGTTGACACCGCGGCCCGCGGCTTCACAGCCGATCAGGCGCACGTCCTCATCCTCGATGAAGTTGTAGAACGCGCCGATGGCGTTCGAGCCGCCGCCGACACATGCCATCACGACATCCGGAAGTTTGCCCTCCTTTTCGAGCATCTGCTCCTTGATCTCCTTGGAGATGACCGACTGGAAATCGCGCACGATGGTCGGGAACGGGTGCGGGCCCATGCACGAGCCGAGGCAGTAATGCGTATCGTCAATGCGGGAAGTCCACTCGCGGAAGGCGGCGGAGCAGGCATCCTTGAGCGTGCCCGTGCCGGTCGAAACCGGAATGACCTCCGCGCCGAGCAGGCGCATACGGTATACATTGAGCGCCTGCCGCTCGGTGTCCTCCACGCCCATGAACACCACGCACTCCATGCCCATCAGGGCTGCGGCCGTCGCAGTCGCAACGCCGTGCTGACCGGCGCCGGTTTCCGCGATCAGACGGGTCTTGCCCATCTTTTTCGCCAGCAGCGCCTGACCGAGCACGTTGTTGATCTTATGAGCGCCCGTGTGGTTCAAATCCTCGCGTTTGAGGTAGATCTTTGCACCGCCGAGGTCATTCGTCATGTGCTCCGCAAAGTACAGGCGCGACGGACGGCCTGCGTAGTTGTTCAGCAGCTCGGTCAGCTCTGCGTTGAATTCTGGATTGTTCTTATAGTGGTTGTAGACTTCCTCCAACTCGATAACCGCGTTCATCAGCGTTTCCGGCATGTACTGACCGCCGTGTACGCCAAAACGTCCCTTGCTCATTGGTTTGCTCCTTTCACAAGCGCCGATACGCGGCGCATCTTGTCAATATCCTTTACATCGTCCGTTTCAATGCCGCTGGACAGGTCGAGCGCATACGCGCCGGTCTGTACGGCCTTTTGGACGTTACTTTCATTCAGCCCGCCCGCGAGAAAATACGGGTGGTTTACCTCGCCTATCAGCGACCAGTCGAACGTCTTGCCGCTGCCGCCGTAGGCGTGCTTTACATAGGTATCCAGCAGCAGATAATCCACCGGCAGGGTGTCCGCCTGCTCAATGTCGCGGTGCGTTTCCACGCGCACGGCGTAGAGAATGGGCGCGTTCGTCAGCTTTCGCAGTTTCTCTATATAATGCAGGCTCTCGCCGCCGTGCAGCTGGATAATGTCGATAACCTCATCGCGCACGAGCGCGGCAATATGCTCCGGTTCGTCGTTCACGAACACGCCGACCGCCTTGATGTGCGGGTCAAGGTGCTCCTTGAGCCGCGCCGCGTCTAAATCCGACACATGCCGGCGGCTCTCCGCGAACACAAAGCCGATGAAATCGGGTTTTGTTTCGTTCGCAGCCTCAATATCTGCTTTGCGGGTCAGTCCGCAGAATTTCAGCTTCACTTTGCGGCCTCCCGGAGTGCGTCAAGCGCCTGTTTTTTGTCTGCGGCACGCATGAGGTACTCACCTACCAGAACCGCGTCTGCGCCCGACTGGGACGAAACCGACCGATTGCCGTGCTTTGCAACCGGCACACCGCCTGCCGCCGCCACAAACGCGGCGGTCGTGGAGATGTTGAACGAGCCGACTTCGTCACCGCCGGTACCGACAATGTCCATGACCGCGCCCTTCGGCTCAATGTGCGCGCCCTTTCGCGCATGACCTCGGCGCAGGCCGTGATCTCGGTGATGGTTTCGCCCTTCATGCGGAGCGCCGTCAGCAGGGTTGCCATTTCGATGTCGGTCGCGGTGCCGTCCATCATTTCCTCCATTGTTGCACGAGCGATGGTGTAGTCCAAATCACGACCGTTGATCGCTTCGTGAATTGCAAGCTGAATCATTATATATCGACCTTTCTATTACATCTATTATATCATTACTAATTGATATCTTCTCCGTAGGGCAGCCCGCCCTACGTTCTGGTCAAATTTTACATAGACAGAAAGTTTTTCATAATGGTTGTTCCCTGCGGTGTAAGAATGGATTCCGGATGAAACTGCACACCGTAAATCGGCATGGTCTTATGCCGCACAGCCATAATCTCTCCTCTTTCATCGCGGGAGATGACTTTCAAACACTCCGGCAGACTGTCCGGTGCGGCGACCAGAGATTGATAGCGCGCTGCCATCATTTTCTTTGCCAGACCCTTGAACAGCGGCTCGTCGGTATCCACCTCGACGATGCTCTGCTTGCCGTGCATAAGCTGCTGCGCGTGCTCAATTTTGCCGCCGAACGCCTCGCAGATGGCCTGATGGCCGAGGCACACGCCGAGGATCGGGATGCTGCCACCGAGTCTGCTTACCACTTCCTCGCAGATGCCCGCGTCCTTCGGATAGCCGGGCCCCGGAGAAAGAATGATGTGTGAGGGATTCAGTCCCTCGATTTCGCTGACGGTGAGCGCGTCATTGCGGACAACGCGCATATCCGGCTGGATGGCCGCCGCCTGCTGAAACAGGTTATAGGAAAAAGAATCGTAATTGTCGATCAGGAGAATCATTATCCGTCTACCTCCGATGCACGCTCGATGGCATTCATGACTGCCTTTGCCTTGTTTGCGCTTTCCATATACTCGTTATACGGCACGGAATCCGCGACGATGCCGCCGCCGGCCTGCACGGTCACGATGCCGTTCTTCTTGGCAGCCATGCGGATGGCAATGCAGGTATCCATATTGCCCGCGAAATCCAGATAGCCGAGTGCACCGCCGTACACGCCGCGCGGCTCGCTCTCCTGCTCCTCGATGATCTCGCAGGCGCGGATCTTGGGTGCGCCGGACAGGGTGCCCGCCGGAAGCACCGCTTCGATGGCGTCGCACGCGTCGTACTTTTCGTCAATGTCGCCCTCGACCTGAGAGCAGATATGCATGATTTTAGAATACCGGTGTATCATCATGTAATCGGTGACTTCGACCGTGCCGATCTTGGACACGCGGCCGAGGTCATTTCTGCCGAGATCGACCAGCATGTTATGCTCGGAAAGCTCCTTCTCATCGGCAAGCAGCTCGTTCTCGAGCGCCTCATCCTCCTCCGGCGTTTTGCCGCGCGGACGCGAGCCTGCAACCGGAAAGGTGGTCAGGCGGCCGTTATCCAGTCGGACGAGCGTTTCCGGAGAGGAACACATGATCTCGTCCCCATCAGATGTATTCGCGGGTTTTCTCTACAATATCGGCGTACTGCGCCTCGGTGACGTTGCAGGTGAAGCTCGGCCTGCCGGTTGCCTTGAGCGGCGGAAGCGGGGTCTGGTCGTTGATCAGCGCCGCCATGCCCTCGAGCGCCGCACACGCCTTGCCGTAATTCTCCATCACGCTGTCGGTCTTCATGTTGACCACGAGCACGATCTTCTGCTTGAGGTGGTCGTACGCGATGACCTTGTCGAACAGCATCAGGTCGAAATCATCCCATGCGCCGCGCTTGATATTGAGGGTCGGCTCGGCGTAGCCGAGCATGGCATACGCGAAGTAGCCGACGAAACCGCCCGTGAACGGCGGCTGCCCCTCAAGCCGCGGAGCACGGTGAGCGGCTTATCGGTCTTGACCGTCTTGTTGACCGTACCCTCGAGCGTTACCGTGCCGGTTTTGCAGGTTGCACGCAGGATCGGGTCATAGCCGAGGAAGGAATAGCGCGCCCATTTTTCGCCGCCCTCCACGCTCTCCAGCAGGAAAAAGCGGTCGGAGCGCGTCTGCAGGCGGCGCAGCAGCGAAATCAGCGTTGTCATATCGGCGTAGATCTCGCGGCAGACCGGAATGGTCGTATACTCCTTCGCGAGTTCTAAAATCTCATCACAGCTTGGCGTAATCATTGTGTTTCCTCCATCTGCATAACAAGCGCGGTAAAAACCGTATTCATCGTGTTTTATCTCTTGGGTTCGTGCGAGCGTCGTAGACGCAATAAAAAAAGGCTCTTGTCTCACGATACAAATGTATCATGGGACAAAAGCCTGTTACTTCTGCGGTACCACCCAAATTGACGTACAAAAACGTCCACTCTGTCGTGTGCAAACACACACGCTCCCTTGATAACGGCGGGAATCCCGTCAGCCATACTCTCCTTTCGGATTTGAGGCTGCCCTCACAAGTCCATTCAGTAACGTCCTCTGCTGCTTTCCTCACACCACCGGAAAGCTCTCTGAAAGCGCGGTCTCGCTCTTACTCACTCTTGTTCTGCGGTTTTGCAATTTCTGAGTTCAGTATATTCCCACGGTGAGAATTTGTCAAGTGGATTTTTTGCGTTTTTTCTCAAAGTCCTACTTTTTCTCTATGTTATTTCGCAATGGGATACGACGGGCACACCGCGCCGAGCGGACAGCCCTCGCACTTCGGGCTGCGGGCGGTGCAGTGCTCGCGGCCGAACAGCACCAGCCGGTGGCAGAAATCGGACGACTCCGCCGGGTCGAGCAGCTTTCTCAGGGCGTTCTCCACCTTGACCGGGTCCTTCTCGTTCTTGACGAAGCCCAGCCGGTTGGACAGCCGGATGCAGTGCGTATCGCACACAATGGCGGGTTTGCCGAAAATATCCCCGAGGATGAGGTTGGCGGTCTTGCGGCCGACGCCCGGGAGCTTGAGCAGCTCCTCCATGGTATCCGGCACCCTGCCGCCGTAATTGGCGATGAGCATCATGGCGCACGCCTTGAGGTCGCGCGCTTTGGTGCGGAACAAGCCGCAGGTCTTGATGGCCTCGGCAATCTCCTCCTCGGACGCATCCGCGAAGCTCTGCAGGGTCGGAAACTGCTTGAATAATTTTTCCGTCACAATATTGACGCGCGCGTCCGTGCACTGCGCGGAAAGCCGGGTGGCGAACAGCAATTCATAATCGTGTGTATAATGCAGGGCGCAGACCGCCTCCGGATAGACGGTTTTCAACAGCTCGGTAACGGTGGCGGCACGTTCTTTCTTAGTCATTTTGTTATCCTCTCTCCACAAGTTTTCCTACGATAATTGTAGCATATCGTCGAAAAAAGGGCAACTATTTGCACAAAAATGCACAATGTAACAATTTCACTATAAACTGCTAAAGCGTTAACGCAAAAATCAGATGTTTGTCAATAGATTCCATGCGAAAAATGTGGTTTAATTATAATAGTAAATTCTTATCCCGCAGGAGGCTGTATCATGGTTCGTCAAGCAATGGACTTCGTGACGGCGTTCGACCCCGAACTCGGACGTATGATCGAAGCGGAATACAAACGACAGGCGCGCAACATTGAGTTGATCGCCTCGGAAAACATCGTCAGCGAGGCTGTTATGGCGGCAATGGGCAGCGTGCTGACCAACAAGTACGCCGAAGGCTATCCCGGCAAGCGCTACTACGGCGGCTGCGAATGCGTCGATGAGGTGGAAAACCTCGCCATCCACCGCGTGTGCCAGCTGTTCGGCGCGAAATACGCAAACGTACAGCCGCACTCGGGCGCGCAGGCGAACATGGCGGTCTATCAGGCGCTGTGCAAGCCGGGTGATACCGTGCTCGGCATGAGCCTGGACAACGGCGGTCACCTGACCCACGGTTCGCCGGTCAATCAGTCCGGCCTGTTGTACAACATCGTGCCCTACGGCGTGGATGAGAACGGTCTCATTGACTATGATGCGCTCCGTGCCCTTGCAAAAAAGGAACAGCCGAAGATGATCATCGCCGGTGCGTCCGCGTATCCGCGCGCCATCGACTTTGCAAAATTCGCCGAGATCGCACACGAGGTCGGCGCGTACCTGTTCGTTGACATGGCGCACATTGCCGGTCTGGTAGCTGCCGGTCTGCACCAGAGCCCGGTCCCCTACGCGGATGTCGTCACCACCACGACGCACAAGACGCTGCGCGGTCCGCGCGGCGGCGTCATCCTGACGAACGATGAGGAACTGGCGAAGAAGTTTAACAAGGCCATCTTCCCCGGCACACAGGGCGGCCCGCTCGAGCATGTCATCGCCGCAAAGGCGGTCTGCTTCGGTGAGGCACTCAGGCCGGAGTTCAAGGCATATCAGCAGAATGTTGTCACCAATGCCCGCGTGCTCGCGGACGCACTCCGGAAGCAGGGCTTCGATCTGGTCGGCGGCGGCACGGACAACCACCTGATGCTCATTGACCTGCGAAAGACCGGCGTGACCGGCAAGGAACTGCAGCGCCGTCTGGACGAGGTGTACATCACCGCCAACAAGAATGCCATTCCGAACGACCCGGAAAGTCCGTTCGTTACCTCGGGCATGCGCATCGGCACGCCCGCTGTCACCACCCGCGGCTTCGGTGCGCCGGAGATGCTCCGCATTGCCGAGTTCATCTGGCAGGCCGCAACCGATTTCGACAACAAGGCGAACGATATCCGACGGAATGTACGCGATATCTGCGTAAATTTTCCAATTTACTAACAATATTTGCCGATTCCCTACTATGGGAGTCGGCTTTTTTGATTGGCTTTGTTCGGTTTGCATAATGCAAAATCACCTGTCATAAACAGTCGAGCAGATAAAGTTTTTGTAAGATTTGAACAAAGCGCTTGCCTTTTCCCGCCAGTATGCTATACTTAGATACAAGAGGGAAAGCAAATCCCGCCAAATGGCTTGGAGGAAATAACAAAAGGGGAAATGCAGTAATGGGAATTAAACTGAAACTGACCGGTCTCCGGCGCTTTGTCCGGACCGAGGCTGAGATTGCGGACTACACCGCGCAGGTTGCAGCAGCACAGGACACGCTCGTGAACGGCACCGGCGCCGGAAACGATTTTCTCGGCTGGCTGAATCTGCCGGTGGATTACGACCGGGACGAGTTTGCGCGCATCAAGCAGGCAGCAAAGAAGATTCAGCAGACTTGCGATGTGCTGATCGTCATCGGCATCGGCGGCTCGTATTTAGGGGCACGGGCAGCCATCGAGTTCGTAAACGGTCAGTTCTACAACCAGACCCGCCCAGAGGGCATTCCGGAGGTGTACTTTGCCGGCAACAACATTTCGTCGTCCTACTTGAACGACATTATCAAGATGATCGGTGACCGCGACTTCTGCATCAACGTCATCTCGAAGTCGGGCACGACCACCGAGCCTGCCATCGCCTTCCGCGAGCTGAAAAAGCTGTGCGAGCAGCGCTACGGCCGCGAGGGCGCCAAGGAGCGCATCTTCGCCACGACGGATAAGGAGCGCGGCGCGCTCAAAAAGCTGGCGGATGACGAGGGCTACGAGACCTTTATTGTGCCGGATAACATCGGCGGCCGTTTCTCGGTGCTCACGCCGGTCGGTCTGCTGCCGATGGCTGCAGCCGGTCTGGACATTGACGCGGTGATGGCAGGCGCTGCCGCCGCCCGCGAGAACTATTCTCAGGGCTCCTTGCACGACTGCGCGCGCTATGCGGCACTGCGCAATCTGCTGCTGTTCAAGGGCAAATCCATGGAGATCATGGTAAATTACGAGCCGTCGCTCGTCATGCTCGGCGAATGGCTCAAGCAGCTGTTCGATGAGTCCGAGGGCAAGGACCATAAGGGTCTGTTCGTCACCTCAGCGAATTTCTCCACCGACCTTCATTCCATCGGTCAGTTCATTCAGGACGGCTCGCGCATCATGTTCGAGACCGTGCTGTGGGTCAAGGAGCCGCGCTCCGAGATTACCATCGAGCATACCGAAGAGGACATCGACGGCCTGAATTATCTGGCAGGTCAGACCGTGCAGTACGTCAACCAGAAGGCGTACGAGGGCACGCTGATCGCCCACATGGACGGCGGCACACCGAATATCATCATTGAGATCGACCGCACGGATGCTTGGCATTTCGGCTATCTGGTCTACTTTTTCGAGAAGGCCTGTGGCATTTCGGGTTACCTGCTCGGCGTAAATCCGTTCAATCAGCCGGGTGTTGAGGATTATAAGAAGAATATGTTTGCACTTCTGGGCAGATCGGGTTTCGAGGAGCGGAGAAAGTACCTTGAGGCTCGTGTCAAGCTGGAAGACTGATCGTCCCTTTTCCCCTTTGTGTTGATGGGGTATAACTCCGGTGATTTCACTAAATCACGCACATAACCGATACTGGATACCCAAAAAGATGCCGAAGACAACTTCGGCATCTTTTCATGCCTCAAAAGAAGCACAAAAATATTGTATGATACAAAAGAATTCTCTCTTTTCAGAATTGTGTACTTATGGGAAATGAGCTTATAAATATACATTGCAAACAGCAGACATCTATTTTATAATCAAATATAAAAATCGGAATTTGTGGAGAGATTTCCTGAACTTTCCTTATTTTTCAAGGCTTACAGCCTCTTAGATAGTGAAATGATATGTATTTTCCCTTATCTTTGCCCTTATGCGGAATCCGCAAGGGAAATAAGGGAAATTTTTAGTTAAGCATTGCTCACTACTTTATCAAGAAGTCTTGCGGAATCCCGTTTTGCTTTTCTTGTTGAGTGAGCGTAAATATTCATTGTGGTACTGACATCAGAGTGTCCTAACAGTTCCTGTACATCTTTCGGTGCAGCCCCATTGGAAAGCAGATTGCTGGTGTAGGTGTGACGTAACTGGTGGAAATGGAAATCTTCAAATCCTTCCAGTTTCTTTGACACTGATCTGCATACAATGCTGAGTGTACTCGGCAGTTCCAAAGAGCCATCCGGTCTTAAGCAGACAAAGGAGATTTCTTTGTAATCTGCCGGGACTTCCTGCGTTCCGTCAAGGTGATAGTATTCATAATAGACTCTGTTTTTCACATGAACTTCTTTGTAGTAATTGCGGTGATATAATTCGCCATACTGCATCCGGTTTTTGAGTTGTTCCTTTCTGGCAGCTTTCAGTATTTCAGTCAGGGTATCGCCAAAATCAACAATCCTAACTTTTTTCCGCTTCGTTGGTCCAATAATGTTTTTGTGTTTCATGCCGTCGTAGCGGATACTGCGTTTTATGGTCAGGCATTGTTCCTCAAGGTTAATGTCCTGCCATGTAAGACCACAGGTTTCTCCGATACGGAGCCCGGCATAATACGCAATCTGAATCGGTAGAATGGCAGGTGGGTTTTTCTTTTCCAGATACTTGATAAGTTGCTCGTAATCATCATGCGAAATCGGTTGTGTGCCTTCTTCCACTTCATCATCGGAAAAGAGGTCAACTTCCTCTGCCTGTCGTTTCAGTTTGATATATTGCATCGGATTGAAACTGATTAGTTGTTTTGGAAATACTGCAAAACGGAATGACTGCTGTAACACTGCGGAAAAAGAATGGATATAATCTTTGCTGTATCCCTTTCTTACTTTCCCGTCTGGAAACTCACCACCGAATGTAAGCAGATCAAGAAATGCCTGTAAATGTTCGGCAGTAACTGTTTTCAGTTTGCGGTCTGCAATCGGGTGTTTTTTGATACAGCGGATTGCACCAAGATAATTTTCCACTGTGCCGTTGCTGAGTGTCCCGGTTTTCAGTTCTTCTTCCGCCCACATATCCAGAAGCTCTCCTACCGTAAGGCTGTCTGCCTTTGCGACAAACTTCTTATTTTCGTAATCTTCCAGTGCTTTGCGGAGAAGTTTTTCCGTCTCACTTTTACTTTCGGTTCCAGCATATTCTTTCTGAACCATTTTACCGCTTGCATCTTCTACATAGAAGCGATAGTACCATTTTTTTCCTTTTTTTCTAACAGATCCTTTTGCCATAATTGTATTTCTCCTTTCGATATCAGACAATCGGAACTGTTGAAATGCTTCTTGCGTGTAAGTATATCACAACTCCGGTTGTCTTACTATACCGATTCAGAATCCTCATACATAACTTCGGATAAAAGATTGGCAAGTCTTTGTTCGGCTGCTTCCGGTTTCTTTGAATAGAGCCTTATCACATCTGCCATATCGTTAAATGCGTTGACAGTATGTGTGATCTCTCTGAGAAACATAATCTCATTATATTCATCTTTCGATTCGAATCCCATTACTTTGGCAATGTCCGCATCTTTGGTACTGCCTTTGTAATTTTTACAGGCGAACTGAAACGAATCCAGAAACAGTTCATATTGCTTTAACATTAACAGCAGTAAGTCTTTAGAAAAAGCGTCTTCTGTTTTATTAAGATCAAGAGGTAACTGTTTGAGAATATCGCCCATCACATCACGAATCTGCAATTCCTTCTTATCCGTAATATCAGTTTCATATTCATCGGTTTCCCCTTTGAGCCATTCAATCGATACATGAAGTGCTTCCGAAAGACCTTCCAGTACCATCTTTTTGGTATTGTCAATCGAACCATTCTCATAACGCAGGATTGTGGAAGCGGTAACTCCCATCTTCTCTGCGACATAAGGCTGTGTCAGATTTAATTCGAGACGGCGCTGTTTTGCCCTGCTGCCGATCAGCTTGCGTAGTTCTTTATCTTTCATGCTGATGTGCCTCCTTTTTCGGTATGTCATTACTATACCACGCAACAAAATATATTGCAATATGCAATTTATAGAAAACGAATGAAATTTCATAATGCTTGACAAAGCAATATAAACACGCTATACTGACAGCACAAATGAAATTGCATAATGCAATTTAAAAGGAGGTGGTCATATGACACAAAGAAAGATTGCCTTATCTATTGAAGAAGCTGCTGATTATACGGGAATCGGCAGGAACACCCTGAGAAAACTGGTGGAATGGAAGAAACTTCCGGTATTAAAGGTTGGGAGAAAAGTCCTGATCAAAACGGATATGCTGGAACTTTTTATGGAAGCCAACGAGGGCAGAGACTTGAGGGATAAGGGAAATGTGAAAGCAGTCACAAGAAACGGTTCAACTTAAAAAAGCGGTTCCCGAAGAAACCGCCAAAGGTTCTATCAGACCGGAGTCATGATATACCTACACGCAAACAGATTATACCATGTACTTCGTCTGACAGACAACAGGAAACTTATGTTTGGAAGAAAAAGAAAGGACGATGATATTTATGGCAAGATCAACAAAGAGTTATGAGGAGCGTATGCTCCAGTTGGAAAAGAAAGAACAGGAAAGCCTTGAGAAAGCAAAACAGTATGCAGCACAGAAACGGGAACTGAAGAAACGTCAGAAAGATGTGGAAACTAAAAAGCGGACACACAGGCTCTGCCAGATTGGTGGTGCGGTGGAATCGGTGCTGGGTTCTGCGATTGAGGAAGATGATATCCCAAAGCTGATCGGCTTCTTAAAAAGGCAGGAAGCAAATGGGAAATTCTTCTCAAAGGCAATGCAGAAAGAGCCAGTTGCGAATACGGAGGAAGTGTAATGCCGGAGGGAGTGGATTTTCCATTCCCTTCATTGCTTTTTCATGAAGGGCGCACTTATGGACAACCAGAGGTCGTCCGTATAAGTTTGCCACAGGTGGCAACCGGTCTGCGCTTATGCTTGCCGGGCTCGTTCCGTCGGCGGGGCTTTCAGCCAGACCTGCTCATGCCGCAGGAGGCACTCTTCGCCAGAGGGGCGCATTCCATGCAGGCTGTTATGCACAGGGCACTCTTACGCAGAGGGCGTTCCGGCAGATACCATTTTCTTTTTGGGAAAACGTTACCTGCCGGAAATCAAAGCCGGATACGGCAGAAAGGGGGAAACGGAGCATGGCGATTTTTCATTATACAGTAAAGATTGTTGGACGCAGCAAAGGGAAATCCATCATATCAGCATCTGCGTATCTCAATGGTGATGTGATGAAAAATGAAGAAACAGGCAGGATCAGCTACTACACTGCCAAAAAAGAAGTCGTTTATACCAGCCTGTTGATGTGTGAAAATGCACCACAGGAATGGCTGAACGTACCTGCTGAAAATATCAGACGGTTTCAGAAATCTGCCCGATATAAAAGAGCAGATAACAAAGATGCTGCACTGGGAAAATTTAAACTTACTTTTCAGAAACAGCGTTTATGGAATGAAGTTTTGAAGATTGAGAAGACCTCGGATGCACAACTCGGCAGGTCATTTGAATTTTCGCTTCCGAAAGAATGGAGCCGACAGGAACAGATTGATTATACAACTGAATATATTCAAAAGACCTTTGTAGATAAGGGAATGTGTGCGGACTGGAGTATCCACGATAAAGGAGATGGAAATCCCCATGTGCATTTACTTGTGACGATGCGACCATTCAATCCAGACCACTCATGGGGGAACAAAGAAATCAAGGATTGGGAGTTTGTCAGAGATGAAAATGGAAATATTGTGGTGGATGAATCCCATCCGGACTGGTGGCAGGATAAAAAGAACCCTGACCGTCATGGAATCCGAATCCCCGTACTTGATGAAAATGGAGTCCAGAAAGTCGGGACAAGGAACCGCAAACAGTGGAAACGTGTATTAACCGATGCTACCGGGTGGAACAATCCGAAAAATTGTGAGCTATGGCGGAGCGAATGGGCAAACGTCTGTAATGCACATTTGAAAACGGAAAATCACATTGACCACCGTTCTTATGCAAGGCAGGGAAAATTAGAGATACCGACGATCCATGAGGGCGCAGATGCCAGAAAAATTGACGAGAAATTTCAAAACGGACAGACATCCTCTACTTCATGGAAAGTAGAGGAAAACCAGATCATAAAAAGACAAAATGCACTGCTGGATAAAATACAGATTTCTTTTGGAAAAGTATCCAGTGCATTAACACAATGGAAGGAGCGATTGCGTGACATTAGAAGAAAGCCGGGAAGTCATTCCCATGATGGAGACAATGATAAACCAGATCGAGGAACAGCAGAATCTTATGGCAGAGATGGTACAGGAATTGCAGGAACGGGACAGGCAGCTCCTGTCTTTTCAGGAGCAGAACCAGAGTTTAAAAAGCTTAAACAGCGAATTATCCAGGCTGCTAAATCTTTTGCCAGATACAGAAGAACTGCTCTCACAGATCGAGCAACAGAAAACCAGAATCGAACAGTTGGAAAACGAGAATCAGCAATGGCAGGAATTAACGCAGAAGCTGAACAACGAGAACAGCTTATTGCAGAAACAGAACAGCGAATTGCTGACCTTAAACAGCAGATAGAGAAAGCGAGGGAGATCGATGAGCGAATGCAGAAACTTAGAGAACGTCGGGCAGGTGGAAGAACTTCTGCTGATGACCGAACAGATGCAGGACGAACTGGATCAGAAAGACCAGACAATCCAGGAACTAAACAGGCAGCTAAGCGAATCGCTGACCTTGAACGAGAAATTGAACAGCGAAAACAGAGCCGAGAATATCGAAGCATTGCGGACAAGATTAAGGCAAACAGAGGAACGATTGACCAGCGAGACAGACAGCAGGAAAAGAGCCGACGCAGAAGCCGTGGCATGGAAATTTAAGTATGAAAAAGCAGAGCAGGAAAAACTTTATGCACAGACACACCAAAAGACGGTAGAGGTAGCTGTTGAGAAAAAAGTGCCTTATGAGAAATGTGAAAAATGTGACCGTACTGCTTACCGGAAAGCAAAAGAAAAATGCGATAGCCGTAAAAGCCAGTTAGAAAAGAAATATAAAAATATGACGATTGGTTATGAAAGTATCTTGTTTCTACTGGCATGGTACAGCATAACAACAACACTGTTTACTGCGATTCTTTCGCCGGTTTTCCTTAACGACTGTATCGTCTTTTTCGGTGCGTTAGGAAAAGGAATGGGAAGTTTATTTCGGGAGTTTGTGACAGGTGCAGACTCTTTCGGACAGTTAAGCAGTGGAATACCTAACAGTATTCTTTCCGGGATTGTGTACTGGCTGATTGCCGGTACTGTCATGGCAATTTTATTCGTAATAACCGGGTGGCTGATAATCGGGATTGGTTATCAGGTAGGAAAAATCTACCGGAAATATTGTTGGGATATCATCAGTATCGTGGTAGCGATAACGAGTACAGCTGTTGTAATTTACTTTGGAGAATGGATTAAAAACGCTAATCCGATAAATCTTATTGTATTGCTATTACTGTCGCATATTATTTATATTGGAATCAGATGTTATGTGAAAGACTGGATGGAAGAACGAGGATATTATTAAAAGAGGACAGAGAAATTTCATAATCTTCCTGTCCTTAGTAAGGGACTATTGATTGTTTATATAAAGAAAAAGTATATAAATAAATCTTGACAATTAGTACGAACTCGGACTATACTATAAAAGTCCGGATTCGTACTAATTTAAGGAGAAAAAAGATGAGAAAAGATAATAATATGATAATACAGTTGCAACGATATTATGCTTTATGGAAAGAATGTACAGCAATGTATGAGGAATGGTCAAAGGATCAGGGACTGTCTTCAAATGGAGTTTTTGCTTTGTATTCATTTTATGAAAGTAATGGAAGATGCACGCAGAAAATGATAAGTGAAAAATGGAATATACCTAAGCAAACGGTAAATACGATACTAAAAGATTTTCAGAAAAAAGGATACATCAATATGGTATCTGATGATTCAGACAAGAGAAATAAGCTGATATGCCTCACAGAATCAGGAATGGAATATACGAAAGATATCATAGAAAAACTGCACTCAAAAGAAATATATGTAATCGAAAAAATGGGATTAGAGAATATAGAAAGTCTTAATGATAATACAGAGCTGTTTATCAGACTTTTCAAGGAAGGAGATTGTAAGAAAAATGAATCATAAATCATTATTTTTTAAATATGTTATTCCATCTATTATAGCATTTGCATTATCAGGAATATATGCGATAGTGGATGGATATTTTGTAGGCAATACCATAGGAGATGCTGGACTTTCGGCTATTAATATTGCATATCCGATTGTGGCTTTGATTCAGGCTCTTGGAACAGGAATTGGTATGGGAGGAGCTGTTTATTACTCAATTAATGCAGCAGAAAAGAAAGGAAAACGGGCAGAAGAATTTATTGCTACAAGCTGGTGGCTTCTTGTAATAGTAAGTGTTATCAGTACCATAATTATTTACTCCTTTTCGTCTAAAATTTTAGGATTGCTTGGAGCAGATGGAATTATATTAACAAATGCGACAGATTATATCAAAATTATAGCACTTGGAGCAATATTGCAGATTCTTGGAACTGGAATGATGCCATTCATTAGAAATTATGGAAACTCTTTCTGGTCAATGTTTGCGATGGTTGGTGGATTCATAACCAATATTGTTCTGGATTTTATCTTTGTATGGATATATGAAATGGGCATGAAAGGTGCAGCCACAGCTACAATAGCCGGACAGGGTGTGACTGCAGCAATTGCAATCATATACGCATTATATAATAAAAAGTTTTATGTGTATGTATCCTTAAAAAATGTAAAAGAAATGTATGGCGCTATATTCAGAGTAGGTCTTGCACCATTTGGGCTAGCATTGACTCCTAATATTTCATTGGTGTTTATAAACCGATTCTCCGCTTCTTATGGGGGAGAAAAAGCTATTGCAACTTATGCATGTGTATCCTATATTATCTGTATCATATATCTCATATTGCAGGGCGTAGGTGATGGAAGTCAACCTTTAATGAGCCGTTTTTATGGTGAGAAGGATCAAGAAAGCCTGAGAGGAGTTCAGAGAATGGCATACATTTTTGCAATAATTCTTGCTGTTTGTGGTGGAATTATCATGTATGTAAACAGAGCAAATATTGGAGGGGTTTTCGGAGCTTCTTATGAAGTAAGTATTGAGATTTCTAAAATTGTACCTATATTTTTAGTGTCATTACCATTTGTTGCGATTACCAGAATAGCGACAGCTGGATTTTATGCTACTGAAAAAAGTGGATTGTCATACATTCTTACATTCATTGAACCAGTATTGATGCTGATATTTATGCTTGTTTTACCACCTTTATTTGGTGGACAGATTATGATATGGTGGAGTACGGTATTGGCACGTGTTTTTTCAGCGATTCTGGCATTCATACTAATAAAATATTGCGAAAAGGGAGATTTGCAATATGGAATACAGAAAATTTAACAATCAGATAGTAGCAAGAATAATCTAGGTTTATCTATTGTATTTTTAAGGACAGCCTCATAGCAATAGGGCTGTCCTTTTAAAATTATGAAGCTAATTTTTAATAAATTCTAGTAGATTTTGATTGGAATAATCATAACTCTAATGAATCTTCAGCATCTACCCACATCTGTAAATTCCCATCAAGATATAACCTTGCATATTCTAATGGCTCATCGATTGCAAGCGATGTCAAAGCACAATCAGATCCAGGTGTGGTTCTTAAATTTTTTTCTGCTTCCCAACAATCAATACGGAGTATATAGCCCGTATTAGTATATACATCAATGCTGTTGCACTGTGGATTGTATTCTGCAAATATTGTTCTCATCGTATCCCATCTCCTTATCATTTAATCAATCAGTAGTAGCAAAAATTAAGAAGCATTTCAATCAGTTCACCATGTCACTTTTATTTTGTGTTATACTGTCTTATAGATTTTTCTTGCCCTTGTATTTGCCCTTATCAGAGTGCATAAACACTGATGGGACGATATAACACAAGGGAAATAATAAGGGAAAGCTCACCTGCGACAAATCCAGTGTTTTCAAGGGGGTGCGAAGAATTTAATAATAAAATATAACAGTTATTAAATTTCTTAAAACAGATGAAATCTCAATCGAAATTTATAAAGGAGAATATTGATGAAATTATTTTTATGTTCGCACTTTTCAAGTGTAGGAAGTCTGATAAAGGAAGAAATTGAAAATAAGAAAGTCGCATTTATTCCAACAGCTTCACTGCGTGAAGGCTACACCGGTTATGTCGGCTCGGCTCGAAAATTATTCAAAAAGTTGGGAGCGATCGTAACTGAAATTGATATTTCAACGGAGGCTTATTCAACGATACAGTCTGTTTTTGAAGAAGCAGATGTGATATATTTTACCGGCGGAAATTCTTTCTTTCTTATGGACCAGCTCCGTAAAACGGGAACTGATGGACTGCTGAAAAAGGAATTGGCAAATGGAAAATTGATGATCGGCGAGTCGGCAGGCGCAATTATATGCGCTCCAAGCATCCAATATATCGAGCAAATGGATGAAAAGCCGGAGGACTACTCACAAGAAGATGATGCAGGGATTGATTTGATTGATTTCTATGTTCTTCCGCATTATCTTACAGCACCATTTAAGAAAGTTACTGAGAAAATAATGACTGAGTTTTCGGATTTGAATCTATGCCCAATTAACAACCGTCAGGGAATTGTAATTGATGGTGAAGATTCAAAGGTTATTTGCAAAGACTAATTTGAAAATTCCAGTTTGTTGAACTGAATAGCATATTCTGACCGATAGGAGCAAGGTTAAACCCCACCTCGCTCCTTTTCCAATGCTTAAAGTTCCGTCAAATCGATGAAGGTTTTGGCGGATAGGCTTATATCAACACAAAAGGTACAAGGGAGGACTGATCCCTTTGCTGTATTCAAGGAGAGAACGCTGTGCTCTCTCCTTTTTATTTTGCGCGTATGCCAAATTGAGAATGGAAAATGTCAAATCTCCACGCTCATTCTCAATTCTCAATTACTCCACCCTTGCGTAAATCCAGCCATTCCGGGCAAAATAAATGCGGTGATGAAAATGAAACTACAAACTCCCGCAGTCTTTGCGCTGGGCGCGGCCGGCTACGCCGCGCTTGAGCTTCTCTGGCGCGGACGCACCCACTGGACCATGGCGCTGACCGGCGGTGCGGTTCTGGTCGGTCTGCGGCAGCTGCGGCGGCGCGTACACGAGGAAAACCCGCTCTCCCGCTGCCTGTGCGGCGCGGCATGCATCACGGCGGCAGAATATGTGGTCGGCTGCACGGTCAACCGGCATTTCCGGCTGCGCGTGTGGGATTACTCGCATGAATTCGGCAACGTTCAAGGACAGATCTGCCCGAAATACGCGGCGCTGTGGGCGCTGCTCTCCGCACCGATCATGCTGCCGAAATAAGGCAGAAATGTGTACCTCTCCCCTTGCAATACGGTTTTCAATGTCTTATAATAGTGGTAAACTATGCAGAAAAGGAGACACACCATGCTGATTGCAGTCAATGCAGGAAACAGCCGCGTTTTGCTCGGCGGCTATGAGGAGGACGGACAGGTTTTTTCTGCCTCCATCGCAACCGAGCCCAAGCTGACGCGCGATGACTACGCCTGCAAGCTGCAGCAGGTGCTTTTGCTGTACGGCGTGAACGTGCGCCGCATCCACGGCGGTATTGTCAGCTCGGTCGTTCCAAGCATGGTCGGCGTGCTCGAGGGTGCGCTGCGCCTGCTCGGCATCCGCGATGTCATCGAGGTATCAAGCGGCGTCAAGACCGGACTCAACATCCGCTCCGAGCAGCCGCGGCAGGTCGGCTCGGACCGCGTAGCCGCTGCGGTGGCCGCCCGTGCAAAGGGAAAGCTGCCGTGCGTGGCAGTTACGCTCGGCACCGCGACCACGTTCACCGCGCTCGATGGGGCCGGTGCGCTGGTCGGCTCGGCCATCACGGCGGGCGTGCAGCTGAGTCTGCTCGCGCTCCGCGAGCAGGCAGCGCAGCTTCCGGCGGTCGCCATCGACGCCAAGGACGAGGGCATTCTCGCCCGGAACACGGTCGATGCCATGCGCGTCGGCGCGGTTTACGGCGCGGCGTCGCTCGTGGACGGCATGGTCGAACGCTTTGCGGAGGCGCTCGGAGAAACGCCCTACGTCGTGCTCACCGGAGAGCTTGCGCCGCTCGTCACTCCCTATCTGCGTATCCCGTTCGAGTACGATGAAAGCCTTGTGCTCGACGGTCTGCACCTGATTTGGAAGAAAAATCGGGGTTGAAAGAGATTTGGCAGCGAATTTCTATCGCTGACCACCACAATTTTTGTATTGCGCTGTACCTGTCAAAGCAGGACGGCAGCAGGAGGAATTACAAATGAATAACAAAACTACCAATGTACGGTATCTCGCGCAGCTGGCGCTGCTGGCGGCGATCGAGGTCGTGATGAAGCTGATGGGTCTGGGCAGCGTGCCGGTCGGCCCGCTGTACATGTCGTTCCTGACCGTGCCGATCGCTGTCGGCGCGATGACCATGGGCCCGACCGCCGGTGCGATTCTCGGCGGCGTATTCGGCTGTGTCAGCTTTAAGGATGCGCTTGCAGGCGGCGGTATGACCGGCATGTTCTTCCAGATCAGCCCGATCAACACCTTCGTTCTGTGCGTTGTCATGCGCGTGCTGATGGGCTGGTGTGTCGGCCTGCTGTTCCGCGTGCTGCGCCGCATGGACCGCAAGAAAAGCTGGAGCTATTTCGTCGGTGCGATGTCCGCGCCGTTGCTGAATACCATTTTCTTCATGGGTTACATCGTTCTGGTGTTCTACAAGACCGACTACATTCAGGAGCGCGTTGCCTCTCTCGGCGTGGCTAACCCGCTGTCCTTCGTGGTTGCACTGGTCGGCGTACAGGGTCTGATCGAGATCATCGTCGGCTGTGCGGTCGGCGGCGTGCTCGCCCGTGCGGTAGCATCGTTCCTCGGTCATCGTGCACCTGCAAAAGCAGAATAAATAATTGCTAATTGCGGCAGTTTCTCTCATTTTTCGCAGAGAAACTGCCGTTTTGCGTTCCCGGAAAACCTTTCCGCGCCCAGAGAATTTCCGTGCCGCCAAATGTCCGGCAGAATAGAAAAGGTTCACAGCGTTGTTTTCATGCTCCGCGCGGCATAGTAATAGCGGAGGTGAAAAAATGCAAAAAAATCACGCAAAACGCACGGCGCTCGCCCTGTTCCTGCTGTTTGCGGTGACAGTCTCCGCGCAGGCGGCAAAAATCGCCGAGGTCATCCCGATCGGGCACACGGTCGGCATCAAAATGCAGGCGGAGGGCGTGCTGATCGTGCAGCTGACCGAGGTGCAGGGCGCGGACGGCACGCACTCCCCTGCGAAGGAGGCGGGCGTGCAGGAGGGCGATGTGCTGTGCCGCGCCGGTGAGACCGCGCTGCACTCGAACGATGATCTGCAGAAGCAGGTCGCGCTCTCGGCGGGACAGCCGATCAAGCTGACGCTCGAGCGCGGAGACGCAGAGAAAAGCGTCACGGTAACGCCGTGCAGGGACAAGACCGGTGCGTACCGCATCGGCGTGCTCGCGCGCGACAGTCTGGCAGGAATCGGCACACTGACCTACGTTGACCCGCAGACCGGCGCGTTCGGCTCGCTCGGTCACGGCATCTGCGACAGCGAGACCGGCGTGCTGCTGCCGCTGCAGGAGGGCACGATCATCCACTCGACGGTGAGCAGCGTGCAGCGCGGCAAGGCGGGTGAACCGGGTTCGCTGCAGGGCGAATTTTCGACCGAAAAAGCGCTCGGAACCGTGGCGCAGAACACAGAAAGCGGCATTTTCGGCACCATAACGGACGATTCGCTGTACAGCGAGCTGCAGTGCGTGCCGGTCGCGTCGGCAGACGAAATCAAAATCGGTGACGCGGAAATCCTGTCCAACGTGGACGGCGACAGCGTGCAGCGTTATTCTGTCCAGATTGTCAAGCTCTATCCGGCGAACGACGAATACGGGCGCAGCATGATGCTCCGCGTGACCGATTCGCAGCTTGCGGAGAAAACCGGCGGCATCGTGCAGGGCATGAGCGGCAGTCCGATCCTGCAGAACGGCAAGCTGATCGGCGCGGTAACGCATGTGCTGGTCGATAATCCGATGGAAGGGTATGGCATTTCGATGGAGAAAATGCTGGCGGCAAGCTGACAGAAAGAGTGGAGAATTCGCACAGGCAGGCGTTTTGCAACGGCTTACCATTTCCGCAGGGGCGCACATTGTGCGCCCTTTCTTTCGGGTTGATAACCACTGTTTTGTTGTCGAAAACCGCAGTTTTGCTTGTATTT
Source organism: Butyricicoccus sp. OF27-2pH9A (assembly GCF_027693185.1). Classification (NCBI taxonomy): domain Bacteria; kingdom Bacillati; phylum Bacillota; class Clostridia; order Eubacteriales; family Butyricicoccaceae; genus Butyricicoccus; species Butyricicoccus sp. OF27-2pH9A. The sequence continues at coordinate 101,420 of NZ_JAQEXK010000007.1, read as the reverse complement.
TGTCTATTTCCGGGGAATTTTGAAAATATGCGGGAATTGCAAAAGCGGTCGGTCTGACCGGTCGTTTCGGGTAAATCGACAGATTTTGTCGAATTCTGTCTGCAATTTTCTGTCCATATTTTTACAAAAGGTCTTGCAAGTTATGGTAGTATATGGTAATCTATTGCCAAGAAAAAGAGATAAACTTTATCGGAAAGCTGGTTATGATATATGAATGAGAAAATGAGAATTTTACTTGCAGACGACGACACCGAATTTTGCGCGCGCATGTCGGCGGTGCTGGACAGTGCGGACGATTTTGAGCTGGTCGGCATTGCGGAAAACGGCGAAAAGGCACTTTCCGCGGTCAATGAACTGCGGCCGGATGTACTTATCATTGAACTGATGCTGCCGGTGATGGACGGCATGAGCGTACTCAGCCGCCTGCACGAACAGGACGGACCGCATCCGGCGGTGATGGTATTCTCGGCGTTTGCAAGTCCGCAGATCGGCGCGGAATGCGCGGCGCTCGGCGTGGATCTGTTCCTGCGCAAGCCGATGGAGCCGCAGGCGGTCTGCGAACGACTTCGCCTGTGGCGGACCGGTCAGCTGCGCGCGGTCAAGGCCGAGGAAAGCATGGCGCTTGAGCTCCGCGTGACCGAGGTGATTCATCAGGTGGGCGTGCCGGCACACATCAAGGGCTACCAGTATCTGCGCGAGGCCATCATGATGGCGGTCGAGGATATCGAGTCGGTCAGCGCCATCACCAAGGTGCTGTATCCGTCGATTGCCAAAAAGTTCAAGACGACCTCCTCCCGCGTGGAGCGCGCCATCCGGCACGCGATCGAGGTCGCATGGGATCGCGGCGACATCGAAACCCTGCAGAATTACTTCGGCTACACAGTTTCGGGCATCAAGGGCAAACCGACCAATAGCGAATTTATCTCGATGATTGCCGACCGGCTGCGCCTGCAGATGCGTTTTGGGGCGTAAAAAACAATCACCGAAAAACGAAACACCGGCGCAGACCATAACAGTCTGCGCCGGTGTTATTATTTAGATAATTTAAGGCTCGTCCACGATTTCCAGCTTGTCGAGTGCGAATTCCACGCACTTTAGGATCAGCTCATTGCGTGTGCGTCCGGTGCGTGCGGCAACGCGATCAAGCTGTTTTAGCACCTCATTCGGCATCCGGCAGGACACAACCGAGGTCTCTCCATAGCTCTTTTTTGCGCGAATAATAAACTTTTCTTCTTTATCCATAATCATCATACCTCTGTATTATTCTACCCGATTATTTGTAGTGTTTGTATATTACAAATGTTTACAAGTGTAGTGTTATGTGGTATACTATCAGAAAAGAAACGGAGCTGAAGTGATGAACCAAACTGTAATTATGGCAATTGTTTTCTCCATCCTTATTATAGGATTATCAATTTTACTAATCAAATTTTGGATTGAAGCAATAAATGAAAATGCTAAGGAAGAACAGAAAAACTTAACTCCTTCAAAATATCCTGATGGATTTACATGTACGAGACAGTGGAGAAGATGGCATTTTGACGACACGCATCAAAAAATCTGTGTATTAATGGAAAATATGAAATCAACCCTGACTTTTTCCTTTTCTCAAATAAAGGATGTATCTGTGCTCAGTGATATGACCTCTATGCAAAATGGTAGTCCTGTCGGTCGTGCTATTGTCGGCGGTATCCTCGCAGGCGGTATTGGCGCCATCATCGGTGTTGGCAGTGGCCTGTCAGATTCCGAAGCATGCAAATCCCTGAAAGTTCGCGTTACTCTATTTAACGACCAATTTATTGATGAACCTTTTATTGCTCAGCCTGTTAAAACATCTAGTGCGTTTTACAGAAATATCTGTGCAAGCTGTAGCGAACTGTACAGTACGCTATCTCAGGCCTATTATACTGGTCATCCTGATATTCCAAATCCCGTCGAAGAAAGCCATATTGATCTGACCCAAGAAATCTCACTGCCGGATGACACTTCCAGCAATCAATAAAGCGTGCAAAAAACCGCAGCGCCCTCTCGGGCGCTGCGGTTTTCAGGTGATATGCATTTTCCTTATGTCAAATCAATGAGCCAATCTCGGGCGGTTCCGGCTTTTTCGGCTCGTTACGGTTTTCCACGCCGAGAACCTCTGCGCGGACGTCCTCCTCGATCTCCTTCTTGCTGCGGCGGCGGTCCAGACGCGAAATATACAGATACTTCCGGATCACGAACAGGATGCCGATCGACAGCACGGCGATCAGATTCTCGATCGGCGAGGTATGCTCGACGATCATCTGACGCGCGATGGCGAGGAGCATAACGTCAACCACCGAGTCGATGGTGTAGCTGGTAATCATCTTGATCAGCTCGATGCCGATGATGATCAGGCAGGCCGAACTCATGCGTGCCTGCAGATACGCCGGATCACCGAACAGCTTGTTCATATCGGTCATGGCGACCATGCCGATACCGGACACGATGCACGCGATCAGGATCACCATGCCAAGGGTGATCTCAACCGCTGTTGCGGCGTTGGAGAGCTTGTCTCGAAAATCAGAATTCATGGCAGTCTCCCTTTCTCTACTCCTCATTTTTACATTCCCTTTTCTGCAGTTTTGTAATTTTTTATCAGTCTGTGTCTCATTTCTTGATATAAATTTAACATAGTTTTTGCGCCTTGTCAATTATTTTAACAAGTTTTGTATGGTTTACTGGTTTCTCACAAGTTTTTTATGCACTTTATCCTCATTTTAGTTATTTTGCATAATAACTTTTTATTTTTGTTGTGAGAAATTATTTGCGTTTATTTTTTGACAAACTTATCATTGTTAAGCTATAATAATATTAGAGTAAACCAATAAAAAGGCAATGCCATGCAATCAAAGGCACTGCAAAGAAAATTCTTTGAAACGGGGTGGGCAAATGGCTAATCCGCTGTTGCAGCACTACATCAAGCTGACAGAATTTCTCGGACAGGCACTTGGACCGGATTATGAGGTTGCTCTGCATGATATGACCGACAAAAACCGCTCCATAGTAGCCATCGCCAACAATCACATCAGCGGCCGGGAGATCGGCGCACCGCTTACCAATGTGGCGCTTAAAATCCTGATGGATAAAAGCTACGAAACGCAGGACTACCGCCTGCACTACTGCGGCCTCTCTGCCGAGGGCAAAACGCTGCGTTCGAGCACAATGTTCATCAAGCACAACGGCAAGCTGGTCGGCATGCTGTGTATCAACTTTGACGACAGCCGGTATCTGGCCGCCAGCGAAAACGTGCTGCGGCTGTGTCATCCGGATATTTTTATCGACGACCATATCGCACCGCAGCAGGCCGAACCCGGTGATCCGTTCCCGCGAGCGGTTCCGGCAACGACCGAGAGCTTCCACAACTCGATCGACGCGGTGGCAGGCGATGCGGTCGGCCGCGAGCTGATCCGCCTCGGCGTGACCGCCGGCCGTCTCACGCCGGACGAGCGCATGCAGATCATTGCTTCGCTTGAAAACGGCGGTATCTTCCTGCTGAAGGGCGCGGTCAAGGATGTGGCCGACGCGCTGCACTGCTCGCAGGCCAGTGTGTACCGCTATCTTTCCCAGATTAAAAAGGACGACAGCAATTCCGCTTCGGAATAACATTTTCACAATGCAAATGACAAAAACGGCAGAATCCGAGCGGAATGCTCGCGGTTCTGCCGTTTCACTTTTTTATCTGCTAAATTGCTCACAGGAGGTATACATTATGTTTCGAGAGTACATGCGCCGGTTGTTCTGGCTGATTCTGGGTGTTGCGGTCAGTTCGATCGGCATTGCGATGATGCTGCAGGCGAATGTCGGACTCGAGCCGTGGAGCGTGCTGCAGCAGGGCATGTCGCTGCGAACCGGCATGACCTACGGCACAGCGTCCGCTATCGCAGGCGCGGCAGCCATCCTCACGGCCGTGCTCTTCGGCGAGAGCTTCGGCTTAGGCACGATCATCAACATTGCGGGCTGCGCAGTCATAATCGACGCGATTCAGGCGGCGCACCTCATCCCGCAGATGCACGGATTGGTGAGCGGCATTGCCATGCTCATCGGCGGTCTGGAGCTGCTTGCGCTCGGCACCTGGCTGTACATGAAAAGCGCGCTCGGCAGCGGCCCCCGTGACGCGCTGATGGTCGCGCTCGCGCGTAAGTTCGGGCGGTCTGCCGGCGTGTGCCGCGCGGTCGTGGATGTGCTCGTAACGGTCATCGGCTTCTTTCTCGGCGGTCCGGTCGGTATCGGCACCATTATTTCCGCCGTCGGACTGGGTCCGTTGATCAACCTCAATTTTGCAGCCGTGCGGTTCCGTCCGGCAAAAGTTCATCAGGAAAATGTGACGGAAACCATTGCGAGAATTTCCGGAAAGCGGTAATTCTCCATTTTTCATTATCAATTTCAATTTATTTGTGGTCGCATCTCCGGCACTGAACCATCTCACTCATTGGGTCTGCCCTTTTCTTTTGCATATGCACAAAATTCTCCCGTAAAACACAAAAACCGCCCCGTAGACCGGAGCGGCATTTCCTCAAATACTTCAGCTATTGGGAACGGCGGCTCGGTGCAGCGAGCCGCCGTTTGCAGCTATATTACAGCGCGGCGCCCCGGTTTTGTCAAGTGACAGAACCGGGGCTGTTGTTTTTCACGTTTTTTACAAAATCACACATCCTGCGCCCGATAATACGGAACCGGGTCTGCTGTGCCGAACAGGCCAATCCCATCCATATCCTCGATGAGCAGTGTATCATCGGTTTTGCTGACATACAAATTCAGCCAAATATCATCGCCGCTATCGGCTACCGACTGACACCAGTCGGGCAGGCTCCCTACCACCTCGGTATCGTACAGCGTGAACGCAACCGTGTACATATCGTACTGATCGGACGGATACGCCTCCGGATAGTAATACTCGTCGGGGTCGTCGTACAGACACCACGCGTCGGCCGTGCTCTTGAACGTGCCGCCGTCCGCCGAGGTATACAGAATCGCCCATTCATCACTCGACTGGTCGTAGTGCAGACGGAAGGTGTCGCTGTTATCGATCACCATGCCGCTGTCCGTGCCGAGAATGCTGCTGAGATCCTGCGCCGCATAGCTGTAATCCGAATCGTAATCCGGCGCGGGGGAATTTCCGAAGCTGCTCTCGATTTCCGGCACCAGATCATCCACCACGAACGCGATCAGCGTCGGCACAAACTGCAGCAGAGCGATAACAATTATCGCAATCACCGCACCCTTTGCGCGTTTTTTCTTGGGCTTATCCTGGATAGGACGCGACTTGCTCTTAGCCGTTTTCGCCGAGCTGCTGTTCTCTATCGTCGGATGATATTCGGTGTAGGTCTCGCGCGGCTTGCCGCGCCATTTCGGCTCGGGTCTCGTCATGCGGCCCTTGCTGCCCGCGCGTGCGCCGCACATCGGACATACGCGTTCCTCATCGTCAAAATGGATACCACAGTGCTGACATTTCACAGGACACACCTCCCTTTTACTACCTCCATCATACCAGAGATATACCGTTCAGGCAAGAGAAAAAGGATACACAAGTGTGTATCCTTTTTCTGTTATTCGAGATTGAGCCTGTGCGTGAGAATCCAGCGCGTCACAAGGAAATACACCGCATCGCTGATGAGTTCGAATACGCAGCAGAACCGCAGCATGAGATGCGCCGCATCCATCGGCGTGATGGTCTGCATGGTGCTGTCAAGCCAGCGTACCATCGCATCGGCAAGCGCCTCCGGCATGACATTGCCCCCGCCCATCATCACCAGAAGCAGGAGAACCTGCAGGGCGGTAGAAAGAACAACGTACCACACGACCGACATCAGCAGGCGGTGCTTGCTCGCCAGATGGCCGAGCGCGATGCACAGGTAGAGGAACAGCGCCATACCCGCAATGCCGAGGACAGCCAGCACGAGCAGCTCCAGCCCGAACAGCAGGCCGCCGCTCCGCGCCACACCCTTTATCATATCGACAAACAGGGTGCCGAAGGACATATCGGCAAAAATGCCGATGCTGAGGAACGCCGCGATGCCGCTCAGCGCGATCATAACCACCGCGATAATGGTTTTACTGAGCAAATGCTGCGTCACCGTGACCGGCAGGGTGAACATGAGGTAGCCCTCACTGCCGAGCAGGTTTTTGTAAAAACGCTGGATGAGAATGACAGCCGTTACCACAAATGCCGCCATCATCACGCCCATATACAGCATGGAGCTGATGGCCGGCAGCATAAAGCCGAACGTGCTGTTCTGCGGGATACTGTACAGCAGGTGTGTGACGAACGACATTAAGATCAGCACGCCGTACAGCGGCAGACAGATACGCGCACAGGCTTTCCACTCATATTTCAGCAGCTTTAACATGCAAACACCTCCCGGAACAGTGCGTCAACCGATTTTCCGTGTTCCTCGCGGATATGGTCAACCGTATCGTGCAGCACCATCGCGCCTTCCTTGAGGAAAATAACCTCATCGAGCACACGCTCCACATCCGCGATGAGGTGCGTAGACAGCAGAACGGACGCGTCCTCGCTGTAATTCGAGAGAATGGTGCTCAGAATGTAGTCGCGCGCCGCCGGATCAACACCCGCGATCGGCTCATCGAGCACATACAGCTGCGCCTTGCGGCTCATGGTGAGGATGAGCTGCACCTTCTCCTGATTGCCCTTGCTGAGCGTTTTCAGACGGCTGAGCGGGTCGATCTGCAGCGAATCCAGCATGTCGGTTGCCTTTACGCGGTCAAAATCCGTGTAAAAATCCGCAAAGAACGAAATCAGGTCGTTGACCTTCATCGCATCGTTGAGATAGTTTTTGTCGGGCAGATAGCTGATGATGCTGTGCGTGTAGGTGCCCGGCGCCTGACCGTCAATGAGCACCGAGCCGCTTGTCGGCTGCAGCAGACCGTTCAGCAGCTTGATAGTCGTTGTTTTGCCCGAACCGTTCGGGCCGAGCAGACCGATAAATTGTCCGCGGCCGAGCGTCAGATTCAGATTATTGAGCGCGGTCTTTTTACCGTAGTTTTTTGTCAGACCCTGACAGATAACCAGTTCGTTGTTATCCATTTTTCTTCTCCTCCCCACTGCGTTTCTCCAGAAGCGCCACAATGTCCTGCTCGGTGAAGCCAAGCTGGCTCATGCCGGACAGAAATTCCGTGATGCGCTCTCCCGCGATTTGCTCTCTTACCTTACCAATCATTTCTCTGTCCTCCGTTACATAGCGTCCGCTCGTGCGGTTGGTGAACATCAGGCCTTCGCGCTCCATTTCCGCAAGCGCACGCTGCATGGTGTTCGGGTTGACACCCGCCTGAGCCGCCAGCTCGCGCACCGGCGGTACCTTTTCACCCGCCGCAAGCTGTCCGCTGACGATCTGCTCGGTCAGCTTTTCCACAAGCTGTTGATAGATCGGACGATCCCCCCGCAATTCCCATTGCATAAGCTCTCTCCTTTCGTTTTATTGTATTATGATAATAATACAAGTATACAGATTTGTCAATAGCCTTTGCTGAAATTTTTCTGCACCGCCCTGCGGGGTGCGCGAACTGCGTAAGCGGGTTCGACCCTAACGGGCGGCTCCTTTTCCTGCACCGGCTGACCGGGGCACGCGAACTGCCGCAGGCGGGGTCGCCCCTAACGGGCGGCTCTTTTTTCTGCACCGGCTGACCGGGGCACGCGAACTGCCGCAGGCGGGGTCGCCCCTAACGGGCGGCTCTTTTTTCTGCACCGGCTGACCGGGGCACGCGAACTGCCGCAGGCGGGGTCGCCCCTAACGGGCGGCTCTTTTTTCTGCACCGGCTGACCGGGGCACGCGAACTGCCGCAGGCGGGGTCGCCCCTAACGGGCGGCTCTTTTTTCTGCACCGGCTGACCGGGGCACGCGAACTGCCGCAGGCGGGGTCGCCCCTAACGGGCGGCTCTTTTTTCTGCACCGGCTGACCGGGGCACGCGAACTGCCGCAGGCGGGGTCGCCCCTAACGGGCGGCTCTTTTTTCTGCACCGGCTGACCGGGGCACGCGAACTGCCGCAGGCGGGTTCGCCCTAACGGGCGGGGTGTTTTTCGCTGAGATTCAGCGGTGGGGATTCGCCGTCTGCGGACGGCGGGACGTTGCGGCGCCCGCCGCGGGGGCAAAAAGGAAGGGACAACCTACGGTTTTCCTTCCTCTTTGAACTCCTACCTTTCCCTTGCTTCCTAATCTGGCGCAGATTGCCTACATGTGACCGCTCCGACATGGGAAACGGCAGAGGATTTTTTCTTCCGTGTCTTTCGCAACCTATTCGCAATGTCAGATACCGTTCTGCTACACATGCGGTTTCATCTCCGCAGGCGCGACATGTCTGTGTCGCGCAACTCGTTTGCGCGTTGTTGCGGACGGCACCTGCGAATTATAATTGATGTTAGACTTTACCTTATCGCACCCTACGGCATAAATCGTGCAAATGATAAAAATATATGCCATAAAATAACACCCGATAAACAAAAACGGAGAACGGAAAACCCTTACGGTAATTCTCCATTCTCCATTTTCCATTCTCAATTTTTCTCGATGTCTCGAAACACGTTCGGCAGGTACAGCTCATGCTTCGGAATCTTCTCCCACGAAAACGCTTTCACGAGCTCCTTCGCGGCAACCGGCTCTGCGGTGTCGGTCAGTCCTGCGGCGCAGGCGAGTGCGCCGATGACCTGCTCGGGTGTGAATTTTTCCCGCAGGAGGCCGAGGTCGAGGTCCTCATCGCGCTTGGACAGGCGGCGTCCGTCATGGTCGCACAGCAGCGGGATATGGATAAATTTCGGCGGCGTGAAGCCGAACAGCTCATACAGCCAGATTTGGCGCGGCGTACTGCCGATGAGATCGTGCCCGCGCACGACCTCGTTCACGCCGGACAGGCCGTCATCCACCACAACCGCCAGCTGATACGCGAACACGCCGTCCGACCGCCGGATGATGAAGTCACCGCACTCCTCGGTGAGCGTTTCAGTGTAATCGCCGTACACGCCGTCCATGAATGTGATGGTGCGCTCGGGAACGCGCACGCGCGTTGCAGGCGCACGCTTCTTTCGCTTCTCCGCGACCTCTTCGGGTGTCAGGTCGCGGCACGTTCCCGCATAGACCACGCGCCCGTCCGACAGGTGCGGCGCGCTTGCGGCGTGCAGGGCCGCTCTCGAGCAGAAACACGGGTACAGCAGACCTTTTTCGCGCAGAATCGCCTCGTATTTCTCGTAAACAGCCGTGCGCTCGGACTGATACGGGATTTCGCCGTCCCAGTCTAACCCTAACCACCGCAGATCGTCGATAATTAAATCCGCGAAGCTGCGCGGACAGCGCATTTCGTCCAAATCCTCAATCCGCAGTAGAAATTCGCCGTTCTGCTGCCGCGCACTCAGCCATGCCAGCAGCGCGCACAGCACGTTGCCGAGGTGCATGCGGCCGCTCGGACTGGGTGCAAAACGTCCGATGGTGTGCATGTTTTTCACTCCTTATTGCTTTTTCTTCTTGGGTTTCGGTGCCGGAAGTTCGTCATACATGGCACGCAGCAGCTTCTGCAGGAGGGCGGCATCGTCGGTTTTCGTCACCCGCAGCATGGGTTTTGCGCCGTCGTACGGAAATTCATAAGGCGCATCCGGAAGGCAGCTTAGCGCAGCTTTGACCGGCTTGACCAACAGGCGGTTATCATAAATTCCGCCGACGATTTTGCCGTTGTAATAGAGTATGTACTCCCCCATCATGGGTCGATGCGTTACGCCGTCCAGTCCGGACAGGCGGTCTAATATTTCCGCAAGAAATTCTTTTGTGGTTGCCATTATCGTCCTCTTTTCCAAGGTTTCCCCGTCACATAGCCTTTTTGATACCAGTATTCGTCGTCAACGGGATTCATTTTGCGCTTTTTATGGAACAGGCGGTACATATAAAACAATCCCTTGACCTTCGCGCACGGCGTAACATTTCCGGCATTTTTCCGAATGGCAGAAACCGTTTTCTCCACCTTTTGCTCGATTTTGTGCATGAAATTCTCGGGCATGCTGCTCCAGTCGTATCCCCATACAGCCTGCGTGATAACGTGCGTGCGGCCGACGCCCCAGTAGTTCATGCTGTCGCGCAAATCCCTGACGGTGGATTTCATGCCGCCGCCCGCTGCGGTCGTGATGATGAGCGCCTGCTTGCACATCAGCGACAGGTCAGGACGATGCACCAGCCAACGGTACGCAAAGTGGTCGAGCAGGGTCTTGACCTGCCCCGGAATGTGGTAAACATAGGTCGGCGCACAGAAAACGATCAGCTCGGAGTCATCAATCGCAGCGATGAGCTTCTGCATGTAATCGTGCCCGCCGCACTTGTCCTCGCGGCCGTTCATGCACGCATAGCAGCCCGCGCAGACATGCGGCATGTCCTGCGGCAGATAAAATTCGTGCAGCGTGCCGCCCGAAAGCAGGCGGTCGAGCACCATCTGTGCAATGCCGTAGGTGGACGATTGGGTTTTCCGTTTGTGCGGATAAATTATGGTTATGTTCACAGTGAACACCCTTTCTTGTGTGGAACAAATGACAGGATTGTGTGATTCTCCGCTGCGCGGGCGAGCACTTTTCGCCCCTGCGGCTGCACAGGTGCAGATCATTGACGAGTGACACGCTCTCCGCTCTCACGCATCCTCCTGCCTTCAAACTCCTACCTTGTAATATTACCACATTCACCCTATGCTTTACAACTCCCCTGCTTTCTTGTATAATGTAGGCAAACGAGGTGACGCACATGAAAAAACGAATGCTTGCGCTGCTGCTGGGTCTCCTCTGTGCCGGACTGACGGCCTGCAGCAGCACGGACACCGCCGCAAAGGACGAAACGCCGTCCGCGCCGACCGTCGAGCAGCCCGAGCCGGAACCCACGCCGGAGGAGGTCCGCCGGACGGCGGCGGAGCAGTATGCGGACGGCTTGACGCTCGAGGAGCAGGTCGCGCAGATGTTCTTCGTGCGCTGTCCGGAGACCGACGCGGCGGCGCTGACCGCGCAGTACGACATCGGCGGTTATCTGCTGTTTGCGCGCGATTTTGACGGACAGACCAAAGAATCCGTCGCAAATACCATCGCAGCCTACCAGAATGCCGCAAAAACGCCCATGCTCATCGGCGTGGACGAGGAAGGCGGCACGGTCGTGCGCGTCAGCTCCAACCCGGCGTTCCGTGCAGCGAAATTCCGCTCGCCGCAGGCGCTGTACAGCGAGGGCGGCTTTGACCGCATCACGAGCGACACCGCCGAGAAAGACGCGCTGCTGCGCGATTTGGGTATCAACGTCAATTTTGCACCCGTGTGCGACGTTTCGACCGACCCGAGCGATTTTATTTACGCGCGCAGCTTCGGCATGGACGCCGAGCAGACCGGCACATACGTCCGCACGGTGGTTACGCAGATGGTCAGCGACAAGACCGGCATGGTGCTCAAGCACTTCCCCGGCTACGGCAATAACGCGGACACGCACACCGGCATCGCCATCGACGAGCGGCCGATGGACACCTTCCGGCAGTCGGATTTCCTGCCGTTCGAGGCGGGCATCGAAAGCGGGGCGCAGTCGGTTCTCGTCAGCCATAATGTGGTAAACTGCATGGACGCCGACCGGCCGGCATCGCTCTCCGCCGAGGTGCACCGCATTCTCCGCGAGGAACTCGGCTTTGACGGCGTAATCCTGACCGATGACCTCATCATGGATGCCATCCGCGATTACACCGGCGGCGAAAACGCGGCGGTGCTTGCCGTGCAGGCGGGCAATGATATGCTCACCTCGTCGGATTTCGAGACCCAGTACAACGCCGTGCTTGCTGCCGTGCAGGACGGCACGATTTCCAAATCGCAGATTCACGCTTCCGCCGTGCGTGTCATCGACTGGAAAATGCAGCTTGGACTGATTTCCTATGATGCGTAAACAACAGAGTCCCGGCCTTGTCGCTTGACAAAGCCGGGACTCTGCGCTATAATCTTAAGTACAAACGGCGGCCTGCTGGTAACGGGCGGTCGTTCCCCATAGTTAAGTGTTTGAGGAAACGCCGCTCCGGTTACGGGGCGGTTATTTCTTTATGTATCCTAAGATACCAAAGACGATCGTGGTGATCAACTGAAACAACAGCAGTGTTTCGGAAATTGACATCCAGATCACCTCCCTTTTTATCGAGGGAGGAACAACCTTTTTTCACCGTTTGCACCTTGATTATAGCATGTGTGTCATATTGTGTCAATCAACCGTCTTTTCAGGCGGTTTTTTATTTTTTTGCTGCAAGAGACGGACGCATGTATCCGTCTTTTTTCTGTCATGAAATGCAAAAAACCGCCCTAAAAGGCGGCTTATTGACAGATTTCGATTGTATATGCTATAATCGAAACGGACAAGTTCACATAGCGGTCAGACCCTCTTTCCTTTCCCGCTGTCTGCGGCAGGAAGGAGGTGGCGCGAATGCGGAAAAAGGCATTTCAGCTTTTCGTATGTGCAGTAATCCTGCTGTACATCTTCTGTATAAAAGCGCGATGACCGCTCGTCTGACTCACGAACGGTCATCATAACAAATTTCGATGACTGAGGGTCTGACTGCTGAACAGTGTCCTCTTGGGTATATTATACCCGAGCAGCCCCGGCTTTGTCAAGCGACAAGGCCGGGGTTCCCTTTTACCTTTTGTGTTGATATAAGCCTATCCGCCAATCCCTCAGTCGATTTGACGGAACTTTAAGCATTGGAAAAGGAGCGAGGTGGGGTTTAACCTTGCTCCTATCGGTCAGAATATGCTATTCAGTTCAACAAACTGGAAGTTGTTCTAAATCTTCTCGGTTGCACCTTCTTGCCCTTCGGACAAGGAGTCTCCCTCGTTCAAAGTTCTTACAAAATTTCTGTTTAACGATTTCTTTTTCCGGTATTTTCTGTCCCTCGGATTTCCTCATGATAGAAATAATCCACGATTACCGGATGTCCCTGCGGGACTCTGCCATAAGGCATTTCATTATCCACAAAGGGACAATCATACTTCTTAGCCATTTCCTCAGCTTTTACTTCAAGTGCTTCAAAGTAGCTGCGGTTATGCTTGTTATAGATCTCGTCGTAAAGCGGTACAAGATCAGGATATTTTTCGGCGATATAATCCATGATCGTCTTTTTGAAGCCGCCTCGAAGATTGAGATTTTCGAGCCAGAACAGATCGCACTGATCCTTTACCCGCTCAAAGATTGCTTCAAAATCCGTGATACCGGGGAATACCGGGGATACGAAACAGACTGTACGGATTCCTGCGTCATATACCTGCTTCATAGCAGCGATACGCCGTTCAATGCTCGAAGCAGAGTCCATATCGTTCTTGAAATTTTCATCCAGTGTGTTGATCGACCATGAAACGGTTACTCGTCCAAGCTTCTTCAGCAGATCAATATCCCTTACCACAAGATCCGACTTTGTACAGATCAGAATATCTGCGTCACTGCCGATCAGCTGCTCCAGAAGTTTTCGGGTATTCCCGAATTGCTCCTCCTGTGGATTGTAGCCATCTGTCACAGAACCGATGACCACCCGCTGTCCGGCAAATTTCTTCGGATTTTTAATTTCCGGCCAATGCTTCACATCAAGGAAAGTGCCCCATTCCTCCGTGTGTCCGGTAAAACGCTTCATAAAAGAAGCATAGCAATACTTGCAGGCATGTGTACAGCCTACATAAGGATTGACCGAGTAACCGCCTACCGGCAGACTGGACTTGGTCATGATGTTCTTTGTTTCCACCTCACGAATGAGGATTCCATCGATTACTTCTGCCATGATCTCTGCACCTCTAATACTTTATTGAATTCCTCCGGCATTTCCTGAATCATATTTTCATCCCCTATGATAGGGACAAGGTCTTCCTTCATAAACACCGGAATGCCGAGCGCATGTGCTTGGTCTGTCAGAGACCATGCCCACTCCGGCTCCGTATGAACCTTCCTGCTCTGAACTCCAGTCATGGTGCCGACAACGATCCAGTTGATTCCGGAAAGGTCAACTGTACTGGGATCGTCGAATAACGGCTCAAAGGTAACATGGTAATGCTTTGCTCTGACGTTTTTTCGAAGGGCGTCGATACGCCACAGTTCTGCTTTCCTCGTCACCGTAACGCCAAACCATGCGTTTTCCAAATCTGTATCAAAATCCAGCAGATCTGGTCGCTTTGTAAGGAACAGGAACTGATGCTGTGGATTTTCACGGATTTTTTCAAATACCTCGTCTCTCCATTCTGACTTCCAGCCGGAAAGATCGCTCATGCCGGTAAGAAGAAAGTTCTGCGGACGTTTCTTTTCCATCATCTTGAGCTTACCCGGAAAGAACTCAGGATCAGCGAAGTCATCGATCATATGCCAGCGTTTCACATTGTTGCGGGCATAGCAATATGCACACCCCACTGTGCAGCCGATGACGAGATTCATGTTCTGAATCTGATCTTTGATACAAATACTCATGACTTCTGCCACTCCTCAAGATTCTTTCTGATGCGGTCGAGGCATTCCTCAAACTGGGTAATTTCTTCCTCCGAAAAACCTTTGTAGTAAATACTGCCCATTTTATCAGATACAGAATCGTATTTGTCCTTTAAGGCATGTGCTTTTTCAGTCAGAAACAGGAGTGTTTTCCTTTTGTCCGCTTCAGACTGAACACGTCTTATCAGCCCTTGATTTTCCATTCTTTCCAGCATCGTAGTAAGAGAAGTTATCGCTAATCCACATTTAATCGAGAGTGACCTGATTGAGATTCCATCTTCCTGCCACAGTACATAAAGAATACGCCCCTGGGCTCCGTTAAACGCATCAATATTCTTTTCGCTGAGAATTTTCTCGAAAATCCGGTCTCCAAGCTGTTTTATTTTGGTAACAAGAAATCCGCCATTCATTTTCACGCAAAAACTCCTATATAGTATTTTATCAAATAATACTATATAGGAGTTTTGCTGTCAACAGTTTGTACGTCTAAGTAGAAGTAAATTTCGATTTTTATATTTGATTATAAAATAGATGTCTGCTGTTTGCAATGTATATTTATAAGCTCATTTCCCATAAGTACACAATTCTGAAAAGAGAGAATTCTTTTGTATCATACAATATTTTTGTGCTTCTTTCGAGGCATGAAAAGATGCCGAAGCTGCCTTCGGCATCTTTTTGGTATCCAGTATCGGTTATGTGCGTGATTTAGTGAAATCACCGGAGTTATACCCCATCAACACAAAGGGTAAAAGGGACGGCCGGGGTTTTGCTATGCAGACGAAGTGCATTCTCAATTCATCTCAATCGCAGATATTCTTTCCGATATCCGCGGTGGCGTAGGCATTCTGCAGGGTTTTGCCGCGGGTGCCCGCCTGATATTCATAATACGCCTGACTGCCGATCATGGCGGCGTTATCGCCGCACAGCTGCAGCGGCGGCATAAACAGCTGGACGTGCTCGCGCTTTGCCATGTCCTGCAGGGCCGCCCGCAGGAAGGAATTGGCTGCCACGCCGCCTGCACACACAACGCGCCGCGCATGCGTCTGCTTGACGGCCATCTCCAGCCGCGGCACGAGCGTATGCACCACCGCCGTGCAGAACGAGGCCGCAAGACCGTTCCGGTCGATGGTTTCGCCCTTCTGCTCGGCGTTGTGCGCCAGATTGATGACCGCCGTTTTGAGTCCCGAGAAGGAGAAATCCAGCGGCGCATCCTTGATGTGCGAATCCGGCAGCTTATACATCTTCGCATCGCCGTCCTGCGCCAGCTTGTCGATCTTCGGGCCGCCCGGATAGCCGACACCGAGCACGCGGGCGACTTTATCGAACGCCTCGCCTGCTGCGTCGTCGCGTGTGCCGCCGAGGATTTCAAACTCGGTATAGCTTTTCACCATCACGATCTCGCTGTGACCGCCGGACGCGATCAGTGTCAAAAACGGCGGTTTCAGCTCCGGATACGCCAGATAAGTGGCCGCAATGTGTCCTCGGATGTGGTGCACCGGAATGAACGGCTTGTTCATCGCAAACGCCAGCGACTTGCCGAAGTTCGCGCCGACGAGCAGCGCACCGATCAGTCCGGGCGCGCAGGTCGCGGCAACCGCGTCCACGTCGTGCTTGTCCATTTCCGCGTCCTTGAGCGCCTGCTCGGTCACGCGCACGACCGCCTCCATGTGCCGCCGAGACGCGATTTCCGGCACAACGCCGCCGTACAGCGCGTGCGTGGCGATCTGCGTGTCCACCACGCTCGACAGGATTTTTCGTCCGTCCTCGATGACGGCTGCCGCCGTTTCATCGCACGAGGACTCGATTGCAAGTATTTTCATGGTTAATCTCCTAAATTTTTCTCAAAGCACAGGCAGTTTTCCGCGCCCGCCGGACTGCCGTAGTACGGAATGACGCGATAGCCGAGCTTGGTGTACAGCGCCGCCGAATCCTCGGTCGTGCGGGCGGTCTCGAGGATGGCCTTGGTGAAGCCGTGCTTTGCTGCATCCTGCTCGAGCGCCGTAATGACCGCGCTCGCAACGCCCTTTCGGCGGAACGCCGGCGCGATGTAAATGCGCTTGACCTCGAATGTCCCCTCGTCGATCTTCTTCCACGCGCCGCAGCCTGCGGGCTTGCCGTCCTCATACGCGACGATGCGGCAGTTAAACAGATGCGGCAGGTTGTACTTGGCGTAGCGCTTCTCCACCTCACCGACGAGCATGAAATAATACTCGTCCAGCTTGGCGGTCAGGTCGTGAAAATCCCCGTTTTCCGCGTCAACAAAGCGAAGCTCCAGCATGGCAAAATCCTCCTTCAAATCAGTGAAATCGTCATTAAAACCGCATTTTCTGTGGGATTGCTGTAAAAATTCTTTCGTTTTCCGACCGGCGAAAATCCGGCTCCGGTGTAGAGCGCTATCGCCGGCGTATTGCTCTCGCGCACCTCGAGCGTCACAAACGCCAGCTTGTTTTCTCCGGCTTTCGCTGTCAGCTCGGCAATCAGCGCCCGCGCGATGCCCTGCCGCCGGAAGTCGGGCGACACGGCAACATTGGTAATATACCCCTCGTCGAGCACGGTCTGGCAGCCGACGTAACCCGCCGTTCTGCCGTCCTGCTCCGCCACGAGAAAAATGCCCTTGCCCAGCTCCTCGCGCAGCATGTTCTCGCTCCACGGCGCGTGAAAGCACGCGCGCTCGATCTCCGCCAGCGCCGCGAGATGGCGCTCCTGCATCACAACAATGTTCATCGGCTCAGGTTCTTGATGACCGCCTGCACGCCCTTGTCGATCTCGGCGGCAGAGCGGCGGTAGGTGGCGAGATCGCCGCCGAACGGGTCGGAAATGTCCTCGGGCAGCAGTGTGAAAATCTTGTCCGCGCAGTCCGGAAATAACTCACACAGCCGATCGTAGTGCGCGCCGGTCATGCAGACCAGATACTTCGCGCCGCGCGCCATCTCGGCGGTCAGCTGACGCGAGCGGTGCGCCGAAATATCCGCGCCGCGTTCTCCGGCTGCGGCAACCGCGTTCGCGGAAGCCGGAAGGCCGTTTTCGGTGTATAATCCGGCAGAAGCCGCCGTTAAACCGGTCTTTTCCTCGCCGTTATGTGCGCGGAAGAAGCCTTCCGCCATCGGGGAACGGCAGGTGTTGCCGGTGCAAAGAAAAATTATGGTGTCCATTTTATCCCTTCTCTAATTCGGAATCTGTTCCGCAGGGCGATGCAGCAAATTATTTCGCATCGTACCAGCTGTGCCCCGCCTTGGCCTCTGCCACGAGCGGTGCATCCATCCGGAATGCGTTCTCCATCTCCTCGGTGAGCAGACGCATAGCGGTTTCCTGCTCGTCCTTTGGTGCCTCGAGGATAAGTTCGTCGTGCACCTGGAGAATCAATCGGCTTTGCAGACCGTCTCTCAGCAGGCGGTCGCGGACGCGTACCATGGCGATTTTGATGATATCCGCGGCGGTGCCCTGAATCGGGGTATTCATGGCGACACGCTCACCGAACGAGCGCATATTGAAGTTCTTGCTCTTCAGCTCGGGCAGCGCGCGGCGGCGGCCAAACAGCGTGGAAACATAGCCCTGCTCCCTGCCGGTCTGCTTGATGTCCTCCATATATTTCTTCACGCCCGGATAGGTGTCAAGGTAGGTTTTGATAAACTCACCCGCCTCTTTGCGCGTCACGCCGATGTCCTGCGCGAGCGAGAAATCCGAGATGCCGTACACGATGCCGAAGTTCACCGCCTTGCACGAGGAGCGCATCTGCGGCGTGACCTCCTCAAGCGGCACATGGTAGACCTTGGCAGCCGTTGCGGCGTGAATATCCTGCCCGTGCTTGAAGGCTTCGATCATGTGCTCGTCCTGCGAGATATGCGCGAGCACGCGCAGCTCGATCTGCGAATAATCCGCGTCGATCAGGACGTGATTTTCGTCCGGTGCGACAAACATGCGGCGCAGTTCGCGGCCAAGCTCGGTGCGGACCGGAATATTCTGCAGGTTCGGGTCGGTCGAGGACAGGCGTCCGGTGGCGGTCACGGTCTGCTGAAAATGCGTGTGAATGCGTCCGTCCACCGGACTGATGACCTTGAGAAGTCCCTCAACATAGGTGCTTTTCAGCTTGGTCAGCTTGCGGTACTCGAGGATGCGCGGCACGATCGGGTGGTCCTCCGCGATACGCTCAAGCACCTCAACGTTGGTGGAATAGCCTGTTTTTGTCTTTTTCGGGGCGTGCAGGCCGAGTTTCTCGAACAGCACCTCACCCAACTGCTTCGGACTGTTGATGTTGAACTCGCCGTCCGCGTCATGATAAATCTGCTCGGTCAGGTCGCGGATACGAACATCCAGCTTGTCACCGAAGGCACGCAGCTCATCCGGCTCGACCGCACAGCCCGCCGCTTCCATCTCAGCCAGCACGCGCAGGAGCGGCAGCTCGATTTCGTAGTACAGCTTTCTCATGCCGAGCTGCTCGATCCGGTCAGCCGCCTCGGCGTAAATGGCGCGCAGCGCACCGACGTGCTGCGCCACGGCCTTCTCGGTGTCCTCCTGACCGCCGAGGAGTGAAACCGCTGCCGGATCGTCCAGATCCAGCTCCGGCAGCTCGGCATTGCAGTACGCAAGCGCGAGCCGCGGCAGGTCGTAGCCGGACTGGGTCGGGTCGAGCAGGTACGCCGCGATGGCGGTGTCGAACACGATGCCCTTCGGGTCCATACCGCGCTGCAGCAGTGCCCGCACGGCGGCCTTCGCGTCGTGCAGCACGAGGGACAGCGTGCCGTCGAACAGGCGGCGCAGAATGTCGTTCCACGCGTCACCGAACGCCTCGGCGAACAGGATGTGCGCCGTGTCGCCGTCCAGCAGGCAAACTGCACCTAAGGTTTCCGGCACGATGGCGTACACGCGGTCGCAGTCGGTCAGCGAATCCATTAAGTTGAACGCTTCGAGCACATTCTCCACTCGTTCTGTTTTCAGCTCCGGCAGGCGCGGCGCGGACACGCTCTCGCCCGAAAGGTCAAACCGCTTGATGAAATTCTTGAACTCCAGCCGCGTCAGCAGGTCGTAGAGCGCGGTCTCGTCGATGTCCTGCGCGGGCAGGTGCTCCACATCCAAATCGAGCGGCACATTGCGGTCGATGGTGGCGAGCCAGTAGCTGTCCTTCGCGGATTGCTCGCCGTTCTGCAGCTTGGTGCGCGCACCCTTTTTGATGCGCTCGTCGTCGATATTCGCGTACACGCCCTCGAGCGTGCCGAAGTCGTGCAGCAGCTGCATGGCGGTCTTTTCACCGATGCCGGGCACGCCGGGAATGTTGTCCGACGAATCGCCCATGAGCGCCTTGAGATCAATCAGGCGAATCGGGTCGAAGCCGTATTTCTCGCGGAAGGCGGCGGTGTCATAGGTCTGATAGGTGGTCTGTCCCATGCGGGTGGAGACCAGCATAACGGTCGTGCCGCCGCCGACCAGCTGCAGGCTGTCGCGGTCACCGGTTACGACCACACAGGTGTCGCCGTGCTCGTCTGCGCGGCGGCTGATCGTGCCGAGCAGGTCGTCCGCCTCAAAGCCTGCCTTTTCGCAGCGTGTTACGCCGAGGGCATCAAGCACCTGCTTTGTAATCGGCAGCTGCGCCGCCAGCTCGTCCGGCATACCCTTGCGGGTGGCCTTGTAGGTGTCGAATTTGAGGTGACGGAAGGTTTTCTCCTTCACGTCAAAGCAGACGATGGTGCGGTCGGGCTGCTCCTCGTCCTGCAGTTTGAACAGCGTAGCCAGAAAGCCGTAAACCGCGTTGGTAGGCAGTCCCTCGTGGTTGGTCAGCTGCCGGATGCCGTAGAACGCGCGGTTCAATATGCTGTTGCCGTCTATCACCATGATTTTCATGTGTATTTTCCTCGCTCATTGATACATTAAATATAGTATACCACATTTTCGTTTATCTTGCCACTGCTTCAAGCGCCATCCGCATCGCGCCGATGAGCGCCAGATGGGCGGGATAGTAAATATAGAAAAAGTGCTTCATCTTCCATTTACCGCGCTCATTGCCGAGCAGCAAAATCGGGAAGATCGCCAGCACGCAGAAGCGCTGCACGCCGCCCATCACACCCGCAAGCGCCAGCAGACCGACCGCAAAGCCGAGCCGCTCGCCGATGACCGGCGGAATGTCGGCGAACACGCGCTCCCAGAGCAGACGTCCGGCTTCGGCGTACAGCGGCAGCAGCACGCCGGCGAAGCCGTAGTCGATGTAGACCGTCCGGCACAGCAGGTAAAATACGGCGGCAAGCGCGGCTGTCAATGCCAGAAAGCGCAGTTTTCCGCTGCTTTTCCACGCCTCGACTCCGTACAGCAGCAAAATGGACATGCTCAGCGTGATGAGCGCGTTTCCGCAGAAGCCGCCGAACGGCAGGAACGCGATAACGCACACTGCGCCGCACGCGAACACGCTGCCGAAGTATCGGGCTTTGTTCCGCGTATAGCGGCAGCCCTCTGCAATGCAGTAGGAGAACAGCGGAAACGCCAGCCGTCCGATTACGCGCAGCCACACCGCCTGCGGAAAAAATGCCGCGCCGATGTGGTCGAGCGTCATGCACACCATGGCGAGAATCTTCAGTTGGTTCTTGGTCAGCTGTTTCACGCGCATTCCCCCTGTTGTGTACCATTATATTGATTATAGCACGCCGAGTGGGAAAGGCAAAGGGCGTTTTCGAGGATAGCGAAGCGGTCGCAGGCACCGGCTTTGCGGTGTGCCCGAACCGCGCAGGCGGTTCGCCATTTCCGGGCGGGGACTGCGGCACTCGCCGCGGGAGCAAAAAGGAAGGGACACCCATGGTTTCCCTTCCTCTTTGAACTCCTACCTTTCCTTCGAGAGCTTGGGTGCAAATGGTAGACTGCGTAAGCAGGAAAAGGAGTACGGCAGAGGATTTTTTCTTCCGTATCTTTCTCAACCTATTCGCAGTGTCAGATACATTACTGCTACACATGTGATTTCATCTAAGCAGGCGCGGCATAGCAGTGCCGCGCAACTCGTAAGTCTGGAGGTTACGGACAGCACCTACGAATCTATCTATTTAGTAGCTTTTATCCTCGCAGGCCCTGTCCATCATAACGCGCTGACGAATTGTGCGGCACGGTTATCCTCCAGAGGACCCTCTCTTGCCCTTTGGGCAATTCACCTTGTGCCGTACTCTGCGTTGATTAACCCGCATGTGTAGCAGTACGCTATCCGAGAACTGCGAAAGGTTTGCGAAAGTCACGCAAGAGTAACCCGACTGCCGCGTCCTTTTCCTGCTTACGCAGTCTACCATCTGCACCCAAGCCCTCTAAGGGAAAAGGGGTGATTCACAAGAGGGTGGAAAACCGTAGGTTGTCTACCCTCTTGTGCGCCCGCCGCGCGTAGCGGCACTCCCCGTCGTGGTTCACGGCAAAACTCTCCGCCCGGAAAGGGCGAACCGCCTGCGCGGTTCGGGCACACCGCAAAAGCTCTGCCTGCGAATCCCTGTCCGAGAGTACGATCTTAACGCAAAAACCGTCCGGCACCGGAGTGCCGAACGGTTTAGAGAGGTGTTTACTTTTTCTTGTCCGGAGGCGCTGTGTGATGACAGCTGCCGCCGCAATGTGCGCAATCGCCGCTGCAGCCGACGGACTTCTTGACGAAGACCGAACGAACCGCAAAGAACACGACAGCCACTACGATCAAAGCCAGAATTACATCACCAATACTCATGGTCAAAGCCTCCTTTCAAACGCGAAGGATCAGTTGGCGTCCACGCTCATACGGCGCAGGCCCTCGGTGGAGTCAGCCTTGGCCGGCTTGCGGAACAGCAGGAAGATGATCAGCGCGATGAACGCGATGGCAACGACCGTGCCGACACCGAAGGTCAGCTCGCCGGTGATCAGACCGCCGATCTGATAAATGATGGTGGATACAACGTAAGCGTAAGCACACATGTAGCCGATTGCGAAAGCAGTCCACTTGCCGTTGTTCATCTCACGCTTGATGGCGCCCATTGCCGCGAAGCACGGTGCGCACAGCAGGTTGAACGCCATGAAGGCATACGCGCCGACCTGCGTGAAGTCAGCAGCCAGCTCACTCCAGATCTCGGAGCCGTCCTCGGCAACCTCGCCGACGAAGTGATACAGCTGACCGAAGGTAGCAACAACGTTCTCCTTCGCAACCAGACCGGAGATGGCGGCAACGGTGGATTTCCATGTGCCGAAGCCCGGCAGCGTGAAGATCGGAGCGATAACAGAGCCGATACGCGCCATGATGGAGTTGTCAATATCGGCTACCGCGCAGAATGCGCCGTTCTCCCAGCCGTAGCCGAGGGTGAACCACATAAAGATAGTGGACAGCAGGATGATGGTGCCTGCCTTCTTGATGAAGGAGGAGCCGCGCTCCCACATGGAGCGGAATACGTTGCCGGCGGTCGGAACATGATAGCTCGGCAGCTCCATGACAAACGGAGCCGGGTCGCCGGTGAAGATCTTGAACTTCTTGAGCATGATGCCCGAAATGATGATGGACAGCACGCCCAGAACGTAAGCGGAGAATGCGATGGTGCCGGAGCCGCCAAAGAACGCGCCTGCGAACATTGCGATGATCGGCAGCTTAGCGCCGCACGGTACGAAGCAGGTGGTCATGATGGTCATACGGCGGTCGCGCTCCTGCTCAATGGTACGGGAAGCCATGACAGCCGGTACGCCGCAGCCGGAGCCAATCAGCATCGGGATAAAGGACTTGCCCGAAAGGCCGAACTTGCGGAAGATACGGTCCATGATGAATGCAACACGCGCCATGTAGCCGCAGTCCTCGAGGATAGCGAGGAAGAAGAACAGGATGAGCATCTGCGGAACGAAGCCCAGAACCGCGCCGACACCGGCAACGATACCGTCCATTACCAGGCTGTAAACCCAGCCGTCCTCGTTAACGCCCATGGAAGCGAACAGCTTCTCCAGCAGCACCGGAATACCCGGCACCCATACACCGAAATCAGCCGGGTCCGGCTCCTCGGCGGTCATGGTCTCCTCGAAGGTCGCAAGAGTAACGTCCTCGGTGGTAACCTCACCGGAGTCCTCGTCCTCGAACTCGGCAGTGCCGACAACCGATGCAGCAGCCGGGTCTGCCTCGATGGCAGCAGCTGCGTCAGCGATGGCGGTCTCGTCAGCCTCTTCGGCCTCGAGCGCCTCGGTCAGAGCAGCAGTGTCGATGCCGGCCTCGTCAGCAGCCTCGAGCCATGCATCGCGGCGGGTGATCTGGTCGTCGTACTCAGCGGTTGCTTCCTCATAGTCGGCAGCGCCGATGGTGAACAGGTGCCAGCCGTCACCGAACACACCGTCGTTCGCCCAGTCGGTGAAGATGCCGCCCGCGGTGGTTACGGAAACGTAGTAGACCAGCCACATGACCAGCGCGAAGATCGGCAGAGCGAGGATTCGGTTGGTAACAATGTGGTCGATCTTATCCGAGGTGGACAGACCGGTCTTTTTCTTCTTAACGCAGTCCTTGACCAGCTTGCCAATGTACTGATAGCGCTCATCGGTGATGATGGACTCCGCGTCATCGTCAAGCTCCTCCTCAACGGCGGTGATGAGCTTCTCGATCTTGTCCTGCACGTCCTTGCCGAGCGTAAAGCGCGCCTGCACCTTGCTGTCGCGCTCGAACAGCTTGACAGCGAACCAGTGGCGCTGTGCCGGCTCGGTAACGTCTGCAATCAGCTTTTCGATCTCGTTTACCGCATTTTCAACGGTGTCGGAGAACTTGATGCGTGCCGGAGCCTTGCCTTCCCTGGCAGCCTTCTTTGCCGCCTCGACCAGCTCCTTGGTGCCCTCGCCCTTGATGGCTGCGGTCTCAACGACCGTAACGCCCAGTTCCTTGGACAGCTTCTTTACATCGATCACATCGCCGCGCTTCTTGACGATATCCATCATGTTCAGCGCCGCAACGACCGGAATACCCATCTCGAGCAGCTGGGTGGTCAGGTACAGGTTGCGCTCGATGTTGGAGGCATCCACCAGATTCATGATGGCCTGCGGCTTCTCATTTACGAGATAATCACGCGCAACGACCTCCTCCAGCGTGTACGGAGAGAGGGAGTAGATACCCGGCAGGTCGGTGATCAGGACTTCCTTGTCGCCCTTGAACTTGCCTTCCTTCTTTTCCACGGTAACACCCGGCCAGTTGCCGACATACTGGGTCGCACCGGTCAGATCGTTAAACATCGTGGTCTTGCCGCAGTTCGGGTTGCCGGCAAGTGCCAAACGAATTGACATGTTTTTTCCCCTTTCTTGGGATTAGTATCCGCTAACCCCTATGTAAAAAAATTTTAACGAATTTTCGTCTGCCGCAAAGCGATATCCGCGCTTCGTGCGAAGCACGCATAAAATCGGATTTGCAGCGCAAATCCATAAATTCCGGGAGCATGTATCACGGAATTTATACAAGGGACGAAAAAATGTGCCCAAAGGGCGCGGTTTTTCGTCAGTCCTCGATTGAAACCGTGGTTTCAATCGAAATCAGTCAACCTGAATCATCTCAGCGTCTGCCTTGCGAAGCGACAGCTCGTAGCCGCGCACGGTGATCTCAACCGGATCGCCCAGCGGCGCTACCTTGCGGACGTAGATCTCCGCACCGCGGGTGATACCCATATCCATGATGCGGCGGCGGGTCGCACCCTCGCCCTCAATCTTGCGGACGGTTACGGTGGCGCCGACCGGCGTGTGTCTCAGATTGCTCATTTGCGTTTGCCCCCTTTGCAATTAAACCATAATGCGCGAAGCCATCTGCTCGGAGATTGCGACGCGCGCATCCTTCACGTTTACGATCACGTTGCCTGCCAGAGAAGACACAACAGTGACCTTTGCGCCCTCGACAAAGCCGAGATTCTGCAGGAACTTTCTCGTCTGGTCTTTTCCTCGAATGGTCTTTACGGTGGTCTCTACACCAACATCCATTAACGTAAGCGGCATAATGGTAATCCTCTCCTTTTCTGTAATCTCTGCGCGAAAAAAAAGTGTTTTGTATCAGGTTAGACCGCTCTAACCTATTTATCATTTGAAGTTTACACCAGCTAACCTTTTGTTGTCAATACGGAAAAAAAAGTTTGTCGAAGCTAACCAATCCGCACAGAGTTTGCCCCGGCTAATTGTGCAGTATGCTGTCGCTAACTGTGGGCATCCTGCAGATAGGAGGAAGCCCGCGGCCATTGTTCCGGATGACCGCGGGCTCATGTTGAGGCTGTCAAAAAACTATCGTTTTTCGAGCAGCCTCTCGCTCGAAACCACGCTTTCGAGCGAATACTGAAGAAAAACCGCGCCCTGACGGGCACATTTTTTCTTCCCTTGTATAAATTCCGAGATGCCTGCTCCCGGAATTTATGAATTTGCTCCGCAAATTCTATTTTATGCGTGCTGCCGCACGAAGCGCAAAAACTAAAATAATACTTTTTGACAGACTGCATGTTATCGGGGTAACGCCGCTGCTGACCAGCCTTTTCCGCAGATAGGAGGAAGCCCGCGGCCATTGTTCCGGATGACCGCGGGCTCATGTTATGTTTTGACATACCGGGCAGTATGCCATGGGGTTTCCCCCGGGACAAGAAAGGATATTTGTATCATAACTGATACCGTCGTATCAGTTACGACCGTGAGAAATTGTTTCGGCGCTGCGCGCAGGTATGCACACGCCGCAAGAGAAAATCTAATTTAGAATGCTGCGAAGCCCTTGCCGAACTCCTTGCACTTTGCGATGCCGTCGTCGTCCGGGGTTTCGTTGAGGATGAGACCCTCATCGGTGTAGATGACAGCGTTTGCGTCGTTGGTACGCTGTACCCAGTCACGCATCCACTGGCCGTCGCCCCAGCCGTAGGAGCCGAACAGCGCAACCTTCAGGCCGGAAATCTTGCTCTCCAGCTCGGTGAAGAACGGGTCGAACTCGGTCTCCTCGAGAACCTCAGCGCCCATTGCCGGGCAGCCGAGAGCGATCTTTGCGTACTTAACAGCGTCAGCCGGGGTAGTGTCCGCAACGTTCAGTACGTCAACTTCCATGCCGCCCTCGCGGATGCCGTCTGCGATTGCGTTTGCCATCTGCTCGGTGTTGCCGGTCTGGCTCCAGAAAATAACTGCTGCTTTGCTCATGATAATTTTGCTCCTTCGCATGTATTGTTCTATATTTGTAGTTCTATCGAGTTATGCTATGCTGCAAACACTTCAAAAAGGGTTTCGCCCTTGTCTACGCGTCTGGTCACAGCGCGGCATACCCGCGATAGGCGGTCAAACAGCCGGGATGCCGCTTCGGCATCGCCGTACACCTTCCAGAGACCGCTTAATTTGCAGCCCTTTCCGGCGTATCGAATAAAGCCCACAACGTCCTCGATCGGGTATCCGAGGAACAGTCCGATCTCGTGCGGAAAGTCCTTGGACATGGCGATGCGGCGCTTGAGATTGCGCAGCAGTACGTCGAGCGGCTGACCGACCGGGTACGCAAAGTGCCGGAGCACATGCTGCACCTGCGGGTCCGCCATGCGGCGTTCAAGCTGCGGCTTGCTGTATACCAGTAAGAGGAAGCGTGCGCTGCAGGCGCAGACGATCTCGAAGTGAATCTCTCGCGCTGCGAAAGCATTGCGGTATTCACTGAGCCGCTGCGGCAGATCGGGATATAAATTCCGGTCGCACGACACCAGACTTGCCGGTTTGATGCCCGCCAGTGTCGGCGAGCAGTAGGTCGCTAAAAGTCGATCCAAGCCATTTTGCATTGCTGATGCACCTCCCGTTTACAGTATTTCCGGTCTGTATGTTTGGTATGCGGTTTTCCCGAACAGCGCGGCTGCGGTTAGCCATTCAGCCGCGCAATGCCTTAACGGTTTTGTTCGGAATGATGCGCAAAATACAGAGGAAGCTGTTTCTTTTATAACTTTTCAGCACGTTCCCGTTCCGTGAGGAAGCGTGCCGGTCAACGGGGCGTATCAGTAAGCCTCGGCTAACCATGTATATAAGTTAGCATATCCTAACCAATATGTCAAGCACTTTTTCGAGAGAAATTTTCGGCTGAATTCCGGGTGGTTAGGTTTTGCTAACTATACCGTTCGGATAGGCGTTTTCTCAGCGTGAGAACGGGCGTTTTTGCCGCCTTTTCGGCAGGGAAAATTTTTTCGGGATTTCCCAGATTTTCTGCACCGATTGTGCGGGGCACTCGAACTGCGTCAGCGTGTTCGCCCTGACGGGGCGGCTCCTTTTCTGCACCGATTGTGCCGGGCACTCGAACTGCCGCAGGCGGGTTCGCCCTTTCCGGGCGGAGAGTTTTTCGCTGAACCTCAGCGGGGGTTCGCCGTCTGCGGACGGCGGGAGCGTTGCGGCGCCCGCCGCGGGGGCAAAAAGGAAGGACAACCTGCGGTTTTCCTTCCTCTTTGAACTCCTACCTTTCCCTTATTGGGATAGCTTGGGTGCAGACGGTAGACTGCGTAAGCAGGAAAAGGACGCGGCAGTCGGGTTACCTCAGCGTGTCTTTCTCCGCCTTTTCGCAGTTCACAGACAGCGTACTGCTACACATGCGGGTTAATCAACGCAGAGCGCGGCATAGCAGTGCCGCGCAATTCGTTAGCGAGTTATGATAGACAGAGCCTACGAAGATAAATTGTACCAAACGCTTAATTCGTAGGTGCCGTGCGGTATAACGTGTTAAAAAGTTGCGCGGCACAGTTATGCCGCGCTCTGCGTAGATGAAACCGCAGGTGTAGCAGCACGTTATCTGACACTGCGAATATGTCGGGACATGGGAGCACACTGTGCTCCCCTACGGTAGAAAAAATTCTGTGCCGTTCCCCCATTTCGAAGCGGTCACATGTCGGCAATCTGCGCCAGACTATCCAAGGGAAAGGGGTGATTCACAAGAGGGTGGAAACCGTAGGTGTCTACCCTCTTGTGCCCCCGCCGGGTAGGCGCACTCCCCGCTGAGGTTCAGCGAAAAACTTCCCGCCCGTCAGGGGCGAACACGCTGACGCAGTTCGTGCACCCCGCTCATCCGGTGCTGAAAAAACGAAAAGGGCATACCTTTCGGTATACCCTATGTATAAATTATTCCACTTCCACGCCGTTGATCCGCGCGGATTCATCCCCGGTGAGCGGAATGACAAGGCACTTCTGCCCTTCCACGACCTCGGTATGGACGTTTACGGCTCTCTCCTGCGGCATGCGAACGTCAATGACCGTGCCGGTCTCCCACGGAACGTCGTCCTCGTCCGTGTCGGCGGCGTTTGCCGCCTGATGTGCCAACTCCTGCTGCAGCACTGCCACCTTCTGCTCCAGGGCGGCGGTATGCGCCTTGACCGTGCCCTCCTCGACCAGACGGCTGTCCAGCACGTTATGCGCCTGCGGCGGCTGATCACCGAACACCTGCTCGTACGACTTCTCGATCTGTGCGCGCACCTCGTCCGGCACCTCGGCCTCGGTCGCCAGACCGGAAACCGCCTCGGCGGTCAGCTCGACCGGCGGCAGGCTCTCGTCCTCCTCCCGCTCGGCCACCATGGCGCTGATGGTCTTCTGCATCTGGAAGAACGCCGCGTCCGCCTGCTCCTCATCCTCACCGAAGGCGTCGTGCACCACGTTCTTGAACGCCAGCTTGTCCTCGGCAGCCGTGCGCTGCGCGACACAGCCGAGCACGTTCTCGATGAACTCCGGGTGCGACGGACGGCCGGTCTTGACGTAGTACATCACGGCATTGACATCGCTGCCGCGGTTCGCAAACGCCGGGTACACAAAGCCGAGGTCGGGCAGACCGACCACCCAGTCGCGCTCCCGCGCACCGATGCGGTTTTCGTCCTCCTTATAGCCGAGCGCAGGCTTCGCCAGCTCGACCGGACAGACCGCGCATACGCAGTACGCATACAGCTCAGTGGACTCGTCCTGGTCCTCGCCCGAGGTGGCCTTGCTCGGCACGTCGTACACATCGTGGTAAACCACGATCAGGTAGTTGCCCGGGTAGCTGTACTCCTCGATCACCTGCTCGTACAGACGGTCGAGCAGCTCCTCGTTCGCCAGCTTGCTGTCCTTGAGCGTCAGCAGGTATTTCTGGTGCTCGATACCGCTGTCGCTGCGGTCAAACTCCAGTTCCAGCAGGTTTGCGCCGAGCGTGCCGCTGAACGTCTTTTTGGCGATCTCGAGGTACTTGTAGTATTCATCCTCTTCCAGTTCGGAAAACTGCTCGGTGAACTTGGTCACGATCTGCTTGCCGCTGTTGACGTAGCAGCCGCACAGACGCCCGAACGTGCATTCGGTCTTTTTCAAACGGCGGCGCAGCTCCTGCACATCGCCCTTGGTGATATTCATAGGTTTCGCTCCTTAGCGTGTGGATTCGGTATATACAAGTATACGGCATTTTCCATGCAAAAGGCAAGCATTTTCATACAAAAAGCGGCTGACCGGGTAAGGTCAGCCGTAAATTGACAGGTTTTGCGCCTGTGTGATATACTTGTCATAAGGAAACGCCTGTTTGCATGGACAAACGGTCAGCTCCTCTTTTCCTCCCTCGGTTTGAGGCGGAAAGGAGGTGGCGTAAATGCGGAAGAAAGCACTTCAGCTTTTGGTATGTGCAGTCATTGTATTGTACATTTTCTCCGTATATGCGCGATGACCGTCCGGCGGCAACCGTACGGTCATCTGTGAAAACTTTTGACTGAACTTGGGAGCTGACCGTCCAACGGACGGCGTTTCCCTTTAATTACATTATAGCACACTTTCAGGTGCTGTCAACCTGCGGAAATTGACATTTTTCGCACGTCCTGTTATACTTAACTCGTGGAAACGCTGTTGCACTCGCAGTGAGCAATCACTGCAGGCGGTCAGACCCTCTTCTTCCCCACAGTCTGTGGGCGGAAGGAGGTGCTGCGCATGAGGAAGAAAGCCTTTGAGCTTTTTATCTGTGCGGTCATTGTACTGTACATTTTTCTCGTAAATGCGCATTGACCGCTTGGCTGGTACCCAAACGGTCAATGACTAACAATTATTGACTTCGTGAAGGTCTGACCGCTGTACACGGCGTTTCCCTTTAATTACATTATAGCACACTTTCAGGTGCTGTCAACCTGCGGAAATTGACATTTTTCGCACGCCCTGTTATACTTAACTCGTGGAAACGCTGTTGCACACGCAGTGAGCAATCACTGCAGGCGGTCAGATCTTCTTCTTCCCTACGGTCTGTAGGCGGAAGGAGGTGCTGCGCATGAGGAAGAAAGCCTTTGAGCTTTTTATCTGTGCGGTCATTGTACTGTACATGTTCCTTATAAATGCGCGATGACCGCTTGGGTAGCCTCCAAACGGTCATCGTCCAAAAAACGCTGATTTAATGGAAAAGGTCTGACCGCTGCGCACAGCGTTTCCCTTTTTGTATCTTTATTATACCACACGAGCGCATGTTGTCAAGCGGCGTGATTTGCCGTAAATGCGCGATGACCGCTTGGGCTGGCCCCCAAACGGTCATCTAACAAATGACTACTTAGAAAGGGTCTGACCGCTGTACACGGCGTTTCCCTTTCATAAAATTATACCACACTCCCGCGCAAAGTCAAGCGCGGGAGCATTTTTATGCCTGCTCTGCGCTCTCACTCGGCCGGCTCTCTCCCGAAGCGTTCCCCGGCTTCTCCGGCGACTGCACCCTCACCTCGGGCGGGTTTCTCTTATCGCCGGACTGCCGGAACCGATCGTCAATATGCTCACGGAGCCGTTCGGCGTGGCCGCTGCTGCACAGCTGCGGCACGTTACCGCCGCAAAAAAACACCGCAGACCCCAGTCCGCGGTGTTCAGTTTTATTCCATTTCGTCAAGGACGGAAAACGCGGCAAGCTGCTCGGTATTGTCCTCGTTATACTCAATCTCGCGCGAGTACGCCTTGCAGATGCAGATCTGCGCCCAGTGCGTGACCTCGCCCTTGGCGAGCCACTCGTACACATCAAGCAGTTGAATGACCGCCGTGCTCACGAGCGCCAGCTGCACCTTGTCCTGCACAGCGTCGTCTCCGAGCGCCTTCATAAAGTGCCGGTACAGGAAGTACGTCAGCAGGTTATCGTATTCATGGCGTTTGCCCTGATACGTCTGCAAAAAGTCATTCCTGCGGGCGATAATCTCCGGCAGGCGCGCCTTTGCGCCGGTCAGCAGCGTGCGCCAGTCGTCCTTGTTGATCTCAAAGCCGAGCAGCATCTCAAGCAAACTCGTGAGCGTGCTCTCCCGCCAGAACGCCTGCGACCACGAAGCCGTGTCCTCGTCCGTCTCGTCTGCATCCTCGTCCTCGGGGAACGGGAACAGCAGGTCGTCGTACTGCTCCTGCTGCGCCTTTGCCGTGCGGTAGAGCCTGTCGGCCTTGTCATCGAACGGCGCGTCCTCGCACGCCAGCCGGAACAGCGTATCGCGCATGGAAAACAGCACGTTCTCCAGTTCGGTTTCCGCCTCCGTGCCGGTTTCGGATACGCCGTCCGCCTCGGTCACGTCAAACGCCGGTGCGCCGGTCTGCGCGAGAATCAACTCGGCGGCAGCCTCACAGCACAAGCCGAGACCGTCCTCACGGCCGTCCGAAAACCACTCGTAATACCGCGGGTGGTCGGTGCAGATCTGCGCCATTTTGTCCTCCCCTAAGTGAAGCAGCACTTCACACAGGTTGCAGTCGTTCAGCAGCGGACACCGCTCCTCGGCGTCCAGACGAAAATGCGCCGGCTCTCCGGTCTGCTCGTCCGCAGGCGCAATGCTCGCGCGCAAACGCTCGCCAAAATCGCCGGGAACGGTCTCGTAGTACGCAAGGGAATCCTCGTCTACGTCGATCTCCCAGCCGATACAGCAGTTTTCCGTGCAGTCCGAGCCGATGCACCGGAATGCCTTGTAATACGCAGGACGGCGAATGTAGCCCATCCTAATCACCTCTCTTGTCTGTCTCATTATAGCAGACACGGGCGCGGTTGAAAAGGGTTATGACGGCACTGCCTTCTCCCTTGTGTACCGCTTGACCCGCTCGTACCATTCCCGATCGAACGCGGACAGCTGTTCGCTCGACGGCCCGATCGCAGGCTGCGCCGGTGCAGGCTTTGCCCGTTTCTGCATATCCTCAGCGGTGAGAATGCCGTCACGCTCGCAGTTCTGCAGCAGCGTGCGGAAATACCCTGCCGGATTGCGCGGTGCATTCTCAGCCGTCTGTCGGGCGGTATCTAAGAACACCTCACGCTGCATACCCTTGTTCTGCAGCCTGCGCAGCTCCAGACAGAAATTATGGTCAAACTTACAATTCAGTTTTTCTTCCAGTTCGGTCGTCAGACCAGAATCAGCCGTAACTGCTTTCTCTTCTCTGGTCTGCTCTGCTCTACTGTCCTCTACTGTTCTCTGCTCTACTGTTCTCTGCTCTTCTCTGCTCTGTGGATTTTCGGTACAATAAATCGCATTTTCCGTACGATAAATCGCATTTTCCGTGTGGGAAATAAATGCACGCAGCACAAAAGACTTGCCACTCGGATTCTTCTCCCGCATTTCCTGCTCGGTGAGAAGCCAAATGTCAAAATTGATGGGCACTGCATTACGCGTCACGGTTGCGATGAAATACCCCATCTGTATTCTTTTGGATGTGAGAAAGCCGCGTTCATATAACGCAGCATGGAACAAGCCGCTTGCCACCAGCTGATCGACTACCGCGGCCAGTGTTTCGATCGTCACGTTTTCCAGTCCGGCGGTATACTCGCGGAGCTGCCACAGCGTGTCCTCGCGGCCCTCGCCGCTGTAGGCGATGTAGTAGCCCTTGTCGCCGTAGGCAATGTCGAGCAGGCATTCGTACACATACGGCCCGAGCACGCCGAATTTCTGCCGTGCGGCGCGCAGCTTCGGGTCGCGGTACAGGCCGATGTCGCGCGGCCACCAGTCCAATCCAACTTTTCTGTTTCTGCCCATGTGAGCACCTCCCTTTACCCTACCGCCGGAACGGATAAAAAATTGACCGCAAATGGTCAACTCCGAAAAAAATTTTCCGGGAAATCAAAAAAACATCCCCTGTTCACAGTCAGAGGATGTTAAAATCTGTTCGCAGCCCGCGCGTAAGCGCGTATTCAATAGGATTGCTCTGCAATCCGAAAAAACCGGAAGCATGTATCTCGGTTTTTTCACTTCCGGAGGGAGAAAGTTCCTGCATAGGAACTTTCGTACGACTTTGGAACGGCCTACGGTCCGTTCCTCCTTGTCGGCGAAACTGTAGTTTCGCGACAGGTAATGCAAAAAGAACTGAAACCTTTCGATTTCAGTCCTTTATGGCGGAGAGTTAGGGATTTGAACCCTAGAGACGCTCATCACGCCTACACGATTTCCAATCGTGCGCCTTCGACCACTCAGCCAACTCTCCATCTTGTTAAGTTGTTGTCGTTTTTTGATGACTCATCGCTGACGACTTGTTTAGTATATAACAGAATCCCCGTTTCGTCAACCCTTTTTTCAAATTTTTTTGAAAAAGTTTTTTCAGGTCGAATTGGGGCGGATTGCAGGCGTAGGATTTGGCGTTGCGCAGACCATCCAACGGCATACATTCCACCAAAGGGTTCGACCTGTAAATCATAACGATTATGGGATACCGTACGGTAAATCCTTTCAACCGCCAAACGCAAAAAAGAAAACCGCCTGCTCTCACAGACGGTTCTCCCCTATTTACTTCTGAAACTGCTCGCGCACTTCCATATACTTGATGATTTCTTCAACGGTGCCGTCAAAGCCGAGCACGCCGCTGTTGAGCGACAGATCATAATTCCGCGCGTCATACCAGTCGTGGCCGGTGTGGTGCTTGTAGTAGCGGGCGCGGTACTCGTCGATCTCGGCGATCTTCTTTGCCACCTCGTTCTCGGGCAGCGAGTCCACCTTCATGGCCTGCTCGAGACAGAAATCCTTGTCCGCATGGACGAACACGCGCACAACATCCGGTCGGCCTGCCAGAATATAGTCGGCGCAGCGGCCGATCATAACGCACGGACCCTGATCCGCCAGCCGGCGGATGATCTTCACCTGATAGGCGAACAGCGCCTCATCCTTGAGGTAGGACTTGGACGAGTCGTTCGGCACGGGCGTGTTGCCGTGATAATGCGCGCGCAGGCGCGTCAGGAAATCGCCCTTGAGACGCTCGTCCGAGAACAGCATGGCATTTACACCGCTGTCCTCACTCGCCATGGTGATGATCTCGCGGTTGTAGAACGGAATGCCCAGCTTGTCCGCCAGCATCTTGCCGACCGTCTTGCCGCCCGAACCGTACTGGCGCGCGATGGTGATAACGTATGGTTTCATTGTTTTTACCCCCTTTTATCAATGGGTCACGTTTTCCGCAGGGCGGGGTGCGGTCATCCCGCCCTATGATTCAGGGATTGCCTTTATTCTCCCAGATATGCCTTCTTAATAGAGTCATCATTCAGCAGATCGGACGCCTTGCCGGTCTTGACAATTTTGCCGGTCTCAAGGACGTAGCCTCTGTCCGCGATGGACAGCGCCTTCTTTGCGTTCTGCTCTACCAGCAGGACAGTGGTGCCTGCCTTGGACACTTCCTCGATGATCTTGAAGATTTCGCCTACGAACAGCGGCGACAGACCCATGGACGGCTCATCGAGCAGCAGGATGCGCGGCTTGCTCATCAGCGCACGGCCCATCGCGAGCATCTGCTGCTCGCCGCCGGACAGCGTACCGGCTGCCTGATTTTTGCGCTCCTCCAGACGCGGAAAACGCTCGTAGACCATTTTCAGCGACTCCGGGATCTCATTCTTTGGGCGGGTATACGCGCCCATACGCAGGTTCTCCGCGACCGTCAGACCCGCGAACACGCGGCGGCCCTCCGGAACGTGGCTCATGCCCAGCTTCACGATGGCGTGACCCGGCTTGTGCGTGATGTCCTTGCCCTCAAACGTCACCGTGCCGCCCTTACTCGGCAGCAGACCCGTGACCGTGTGCAGCGTGGTGGTCTTGCCGGCGCCGTTTGCACCGATAAGCGCTACGACCTCGCCCTCGTTTACCTCGAAGGAAACATCACGCAGTGCATGAATCAGGCCGTAATACACGTTGATGTCCTTTACTTCCAACATTGCCATACTTGTTTCCTCCTTTCTTATTCGCCCAGATATGCCTTAACGACTTCCGGATTGCTCAGCACTTCCTTGGGCGTTCCCTCCGCCAGCAGACGGCCGAAGTTGAGCACATACAGGTACTCGCAGATGCCGGAGACCAGCTTCATGTCATGCTCGATGAGCAGGACGGTTACGCCGAACCTCTTGCGGACGATTTCGATCGTCTCCATCAGCTCCTCGGTCTCGTTCGGGTTCATGCCCGCGGCAGGCTCGTCGAGCAGCAGCAGCTTGGGGTTGGTAGCGAGCGCACGCGCAATCTCCAGCTTGCGCTGCTTGCCGTACGGCAGGTTGGCTGCCTTGTAATCGGCTACGCCGTCCAGATCGAACACGCGCAGCAGCTCCATCGCCTTTTCGTCCATCTGCTTCTCCTTTTTGCGGTAGGAGCCGAGGTGGAACATGCTCTCTGCGAACGAGTAGGTGATCTGGTTGTGCAGACCGGTCTTTACGTTATCCAGCACGCTCAGCTGCGAGAACAGGCGGATGTTCTGGAACGTGCGGGCAACGCCCAGCTTGCAGATTTCATGCGGCTTTTTGCCGATGAGGTTCTGTCCGTCCAGACGGATGCCGCCGTCGGTCGGGCGGTACACGCCGGTCAGCATATTGAATGCGGTGGTCTTGCCTGCGCCGTTCGGGCCGATGAGGCCGACCAGACCGCCCTTTTCGATTTTCATGC
This sequence comes from Butyricicoccus sp. OF27-2pH9A, assembly GCF_027693185.1. Lineage (NCBI taxonomy): Bacteria > Bacillati > Bacillota > Clostridia > Eubacteriales > Butyricicoccaceae > Butyricicoccus > Butyricicoccus sp. OF27-2pH9A. The sequence goes on along the minus strand of NZ_JAQEXK010000007.1, from coordinate 65,218 downwards.
TCAGCTCGTCAACGGCACGCAGACCGCCGAACGAAATGCCGAGCGAAGTAACTTCCAGCATTGCCATGGCTTACGCACCCTCCTTTTTGCCGCCGGCCTTTTCGGCCTTTTCCATCTGGCGCATCGCGCGCTTCTCCAGCAGGCGAACCTTGAAGGAGGAGTTGTTGAACAGCATCATTGCAATCAGCAGGATTGCGTAGATGAGCATACGGTAGTTGCTCAGGCCGCGCAGCAGCTCAGGCAGCAGCGTCAGCAGCGTTGCGGCAATAATGGAGCCCCAGATGTTGCCCAGACCGCCGAGAACGACGAATACGAGCACCAGAATGGAGGTGTTGAAGTCAAACTTTGCCGCCGTAACGGTGGAGAAGTTCATCGCGTACAGCGTGCCCGCCATGCCTGCGAACGCCGCAGAGACCACGAACGCGAGCAGCTTGTAGTGCGAGGTGGAGATGCCGATGGAGTCAGCGGCGATCTTGTTGTCGCGGACCGCCATAACAGCACGTCCCGTGCGGCTGTTTACAAAATTCAGCACGAAGAACAGCGTAACGAGGATGAGCACAACGCCCGAGGTGAAGGTGGAGATCTTGGTGACGCCGGATACGCCGATCGGGCCGTTGATGATCATCTTGCCGCCGTCGCCCAGCTGGAAATTCTGGTTGACCAGGCTGAAATGCAGACCGGCATCATCCAGACCGAGATACATAACGTTTACAATGTTTTTGATGATCTCACCGAAGGCGAGGGTTACGATAGCGAGGTAGTCGCCCTTGAGGCGCAGCACCGGCACGCCGACGATGACACCCGCAATCGCCGCAAACAGTCCGGCAACGACCATGGCGACAGCCAGACGCAGCGGTGCAAGCGGAATCGCATCCGCCAGACAGGTGGTGGTGACAATGCCCGCAAACGCGCCGACCGACATAAAGCCCGCATGGCCGAGCGACAGCTCACCGAGGATGCCGACGGTCAGGTTGAGCGAGATCGCCATGACAACATACGAGCAGATCGGCACGAGCAGACCCTTGATCTGGCTGGAGATGCCGCCGCCCGCGATGGCTGCCTGCACGATGATGTACGCAATGATGACAATGCCGAAGCACAGCAGCGTGTCACGTCCACGCCTGGACGCAGCATAGGATTTTAACTTGTTCATATGACTGCCCCCTTAAACCTTTTCGCTGACGTGCTTGCCGAGCAGGCCGTCCGGCTTGACCAGCAGCACCACGATGAGCACTGCGAACACGATTGCGTCCGACAGCTGCGTGGAAATGTACGCCTTGGCGAAAATCTCGATGATGCCGAGCAGAATGCCGCCGATGAACGCGCCCGGAATCGAGCCGATGCCGCCGAATACGGCAGCGGTGAATGCCTTGATGCCCGGCAGAGAGCCGGTGGTCGGCATCAGGGTCGGGTACGCGGAGCACAGCAGCACGCCCGCGATAGCGGCAAGACCCGAGCCGATGGCAAAGGTGATGGAAATGGTCGTATTGACGTTGATGCCCATCAGCTGGGCCGCGCCCTTGTCCTCGGAAACCGCACGCATCGCCGTGCCGACCTTGCTCTTGCCGGTGAACAGCATCAGAGCGACCATGATGACAAGACAGGCTGCGATGGCAACGAGCGTCACCTTGGAGATCTGCATCTGACCGCCGAACAGGCTGAGCGCCTCGCCGGTAACGACCGAGGTAAAGGTCTTCGGGTTGGAGGACCAGACCAGCAGCGCCGCATTCTGCAGGAAGTACGAAACGCCGATGGCCGTGATCAGCACCGCCAGCGACGGCGCCATACGCAGCGGCTTGTAGGCGAGTCTCTCAATAACAACACCGAGCGCGGTGCAGACAATAACAGCCAGCACAACGCCCATCCACGCCGGCCAGCCAAGATAGGTGGTAGCGCAGAAGCACATATAACCGCCTACCATGATAACATCGCCGTGCGCGAAGTTCAGCATTTTTGCAATGCCGTAAACCATCGTGTAGCCGAGTGCGATGATGGCGTAGATGCTGCCCAGACTGATGCCGCTGATCAAATGATTCAAAAAGCTCATGGTTTGGAACACCTCAAATCTTTGTTTCTCTTGTTTATGAAATGGGGCAGTGGTTCGGCAATGGTCAAGCCACCGCCCCACCCCATAACGTTTGGTGGATGATACCTCTTTATAATAGGCGTAAAGGAGGACTGCTTCCAGACCTCCTTCACTCGCCCTTGCGTTCTTAATATGTCCCGGGCGAGCTTTGCCCGTCCGGGACACCGCTGCCCGCGCCATCGTGGCGCGACCGCCTTTGCCGTGCAAAGGCGAGGGGGTTATCCAAAAAAGTTACTTCGGAACTTTTTTGGTATCTAAGTGGGCGAACACACGCCTTAAAACAAACATGAAATGTTTGCGTGTGTGAGTTTCAAGCGGCCACTTGCGATTTACGAGCAAGTGGTGAACAAACAGCCGGTGGCTGTTTGTTCAGCTTGATTCCCAGAGTCCCCCTTAGAGGGTCTTACATACCAACGTAAGCGCCGTTCTCGATAACCATGCCCTTCGGGGACTTGGATACGGCACCGGTCTCATCCCAGGTCATGCCCTCGCCGGTCAGACCGTCAAAGGTCATGGAGGTGAACTGCTCGATCATCTTGTCGCACAGGTCCTCAGCGGACATATCCGGCGTAGCGCCTGCATTCTCGAGTGCCTGCTTGTAAGCGTAAACACAGTCGTAAGCGTCGGCTGCGAACTGGTTCGGGGTTTCACCGAACTGCTCCTTGTACTTCTTAACGAAGGAAGCGGTCTTGTCGTCGGTTGCGTCTGCGTTGAACGGGGTCAGCAGCATAACGCCCTCGGCCAGCTTGGGATCAAAGCCTTCCATGGTCAGGATGCCGTCCATGCCGTCTACACCGAAGAACTTCGGCTTGTAGCCCATTGCGTTTGCCTGGGTCAGGATCAGGGATGCCGGCTGATAGTATATCGGCAGGAATACCAGGTCAGCGCCCTTGCTCTTTGCTTCGTTCAGCTGAACGGAGAAGTCGTTCGCGGAAGCATCGGTGAAGGTCTTGTCGGAAACGACCTCGAGGCCCTTGGTCTTTGCCTCTTCTACGAACTTGTCGTGAATGCCGGTGGAGTAAACGTCATCGTTCTTCCAGATGATCGCAACCTTGGTGCCGAGCTTCTGCTCTGCGATGTACTGTGCGGATGCGGTGCCCTGGTTCGGGTCCATAAAGCACATCTGGAATACGTTGTCCTTGCCCTCGGTTACTGCAACGGAGGATGCGGACGGGGTCAGAGCGAAAATGCGGTCGCTGTAGTTCTCAGCGGCGGTAGCCTCGCACGGCTTGGAGGTTACGGAGCCGAGGGACAGCTGCATGCCCCAGTCCTTCAGGGTGTTGTAGGCGTTTACCGCCTTCTCTGCGTCGCTCTCGTCGTCCTGATAGTTCAGCTCAAACTGAATATCGCCGCCCTCAGCGTTGATCTCGTCAACCGCGATCTGTGCGCCGTTCTTGCAGGCATTGCCGTAAATAGCATTCGCGCCGGTCAGCGGGCCGGTGCCGCCAATCTTGAAGGCAGTGCCGGAAGCGGTGCTGTCGGAGCCGCTGTTCTGCGAATCGGAGCTGCTCGAAGCGGAACCGCCGCAGCCGGTCAGCGCCGTAGCCAGCATAGCGCCGGCAAGAAGCATACTGAGTGTTTTCTTCATGGTGAAATCTTCTCCTTTGTTTCCCCCGAATCGGCATACCCTATCGGGTGTCTTGGATTATGCTTCACATTATACTACCATTTCCGAATTTCGGCGCACTTTTTTTGCGCTGAGAATACAATTTCAGACAATCTACTGATTATCTTTTGAGTAACTTTACGTTTTTTGTATCTTCTCACAAGAACACTTGTCCGCCCTGCAAGGATTCCTGCAAATTACTTCCATACTGCCGTCATTTTTGCAGGGAGAGCCTGCAAAATTTTTCTCACGCTGAGAACATCATAGACTATCTTCGCTATTCATAAGATATTCGTAGGGCGGGGTACCCCGCCCTGCGGTGTTCATTCAATCTGTGCAACATTTCAAGGAGGTACCCCATGACCGAAAAACGCCACGGAAAAGGACTGTTATTCATCGTAACGCTGGTTCTCGCTGCCGGTGTGATCAAGTACGCCGATATCCCCTTCGCGCAGACCGTGCGCGAAAAGGCGGCTTCCGCCCTGTCCGGCGCGGCAAACGCGGACCATGTTCTTGCGGTATTCGGCGGCTCTGCCATGCCCGCAGATACCGTTCCCGCGGAATCCTCCGGCGGTGCGGACGATATTTTAGACCGCGACCAGACCCTGTTCCCCGACACGGTTGACCAGACCGTCTATCCGATGGAGTTCGAGCACACCACGCCGACTTCCGGCACGCTGACGTCCTCTTTCGGCAGCAGGCTCAGTCCCATCACCGGTCAGCCGGGCTTCCACTACGGGCTTGACCTTGCCGCGGACGAGGGCACGCCCATCACCGCCTTCGCGGACGGCACGGTGCGCGAGACCGGTGAATCCGGCTACGGCCTGTACGTCATTGTCGATCACGCGGACGGTTTTGCAACCTTATACGCGCACTGCAGCAGCATTTCCGCCAAAGTCGGTGATACCGTCACCTGCGGTGAGCAGATCGCCAAGGTCGGCCAGACAGGCAACGCCACCGGTCCGCACCTGCACCTCGAGCTGTGGCACAATGGCGCGGCGCTCGATCCCGCCGACTATCTCGCACTGTGAGCCGGATTCAGGTCCGCGACGGCTTTCTTGTGCTCATGGCTGCGCTCTGGTGCGCGGATGAGAGCGGCGTGCTCCCCATTTTTCTGCTGGCGGCGGCTGTACACGAGTGCGGACACCTTTTCGTCATTCGTCTGTCCGGCGGCACGGTGCACGCCCTGTGCCTGACCGCCTGCGGCGCTGTCCTGCGGTGCAGCCTGCCGCCATCGCCGTTTTCGCGCGCCGCCATCTGCCTCGCCGGACCGGCGGCCAGCTTTGCGCTCACCGCACTGGCGAACCCGCTCGGCGCGTACCGGCTTGCCGGCGCAAGTGCGCTGCTCGGGCTGTTCAATCTGCTGCCCATTCCCCCGCTCGATGGCGGCATGGCGCTCCGGCACCTCGCGGACGGGCGGTTTACACGCCTGCTGAACGGGATTGCGGGCGTGTCCGTTCTCGTCCTCCTTGCGGGCGGCGTCCTCCTGTGGAAGTCGGGATTTGGCGGGTGGCTGTTGCTCGTTGGCATTATGATAACCGGCAGTGCATTCCGTAGGGGGCGCCGACCTCGGCGCACCGCATGCAACCCGCATGCACAAGCGTAACCGTAGGGGCGAACATTGTTCGCCCGCAAACCGTTCGATTTTACGCTGTTCGGGAGCACACTGTGCTCCCCTGCGGGATAATCGTTGCAGATGAAGCCGCTCCGGAGTGCCTCGCCCTGCGATAAATTCTCACAACCCTTGTAAATTTTGCCGAAATCGTGTAAAATAACGGTACAAAGATTTATCCAAACGAACCAAAAGGCTCACAATGCCTTTTGATAGAAAGGACCGAATAATTATGCTGGGAAAACGCAGAAAAAAAACTGATCTCCCCGCCGTATGCGCTGTTATCGTAGCGGCAGGCTCCTCCCGCCGCATGGGCGGCGAAAACAAGCTGCTGCTCGAGATTGACGGCGTACCCGTCCTCGCACGCACGCTTTCCGCCTTCCAGAAATGCGCCGCCATCCGCGATATCGTGCTCGTCTGCCGTGAGCAGGACATCATGCCCTACACCGAGCTGGCGAAGGCCTTCTCCATTGACAAGCTGTGCACGGTGACGCGCGGCGGCGAGACCCGCACGGAATCCGTTCTCGCGGGCATCACGGCCGCACCGGAAAACGCCGTGCTCGTTGCCGTACACGACGGTGCCCGCCCGCTCGTCTCCGAGGCCGTTATCACCGAGGCGGTTACCACCGCCGCCGAGTACGGCGCTGCCGCGCCGGTCGTTCCGGTCAAGGACAGCATCAAGCGCATCAAGGATGGAAATATCGCCGCCGATGTCGCCCGCGACACGCTTGCCGCGGTGCAGACCCCGCAGGTATTCCGCAAGGACCTGCTCCGCCGCGCGCTCACCTCGGCTGCTGAGCGCGGCTACAGCTTCACCGATGACTGCGCGGCTGTCGAGTCGCTCGGCACCATCGTCAAGGCGACCCACGGCAGCTACCAGAACATTAAGATCACCACGCCGGAGGACATTCTCGTTGCGGAAGCGCTCCTCACAAGGGAGGACAAGTGATATGCGCATCGGACACGGTTACGACGTACACAGACTGGTCTCCGGCAGACCGTGCATCATCGGCGGTGTGAACATTCCGTTTGAGCTTGGTCTGGACGGTCACTCGGACGCGGATGTGCTCACGCACGCCGTCATGGATTCCCTGCTCGGCGCGCTCGCGCTCGGTGACATCGGCAAGCATTTTCCGGATACCGACCCGCGCTACAAGGGCGCGGACAGCATCGCGCTGCTGCGTCACGTTGCCGCGCTCGTGCGCGAAAGCGGCTGGCAGCTCGGCAATTTGGATGCGACCGTACTCGCACAGGCGCCCAAGCTCGCGCCGCACATTCTGCAGATGCGCGAGAACCTTGCCGCCGCCATCGGCTGCGCGGTCGAGCAGGTTTCGGTCAAGGCGACCACCGAGGAGGGGCTGGGCTTTACCGGCTCCAAACAAGGCATTGCCGCGCACTGCGTGTGCCTTTTAGAGCGAATCTGAACAGTCTTACATATACATTATGGATAATATGGATAATAGGGGCAACACCGCATAATTGAACAAGAGCGATTTGCGAGCAAATTTTGCGTTCTGACGAGGCACGGATTTGCAGCAATACTTTGTGTATTGCAAAAAGCCGTAACGAAGTCAGGGCACAAAATTTCCGCAAAGCGCCGCGGCAGCGCGACCGGAGCCTGCGCAAGAAGCCGCAGTTTAATTGTGCGGTGTTACCCCCCCACAAAGGAAGTGAACCCAATGGATATACAGGTAAACGACATTCTTACCATGAAAAAACAGCACCCGTGCGGCAGCAAGCAGTGGCAGGTGCTGCGTATCGGTATGGATTTCAAGCTGAAATGCCTCGGCTGCGGGCATGAGGTCATGCTGCCGCGCAGCAAGGCGGAGAAAAACATCAGAACCGTAGAACGGGAGGGTGAAATCGTATGTTGATCGACGGCAAGCAAATGCACATTCAAATCACCAAGGGCGATATCGGGCGGTACGTCATTCTGCCCGGCGATCCGGCACGGTGCGAGAAGATCGCGCAGTATTTCGACGACCCGAAGCAGATCGCCCACAACCGCGAGTACACGCTGTGGACAGGCTCTCTGGACGGTGTTCCGGTTGCGGTCTGCTCGACCGGCATCGGCGGTCCGTCTGCGGCCATTGCCATGGAGGAGCTGGTCGAGTGCGGTGCGGATACGTTCATCCGCGTGGGCACGTCCGGCGGCATTGTGGACAAGGTAAAGGGCGGCGATATCGTCATTGCCACCGGCGCCATCCGGCAGGAGGGCACGAGCCGCGAGTACCTCCCCATCGAGTTCCCGGCAGTCGCGGATTTTTCCGTTGTTTCCGCGCTGCACGAGGCGGCGCAGGCGCTCGGCTTCCCCTATCACATGGGCGTTATTCAGTCCAAGGACAGCTTTTACGGCGAGATCCGTCCCGCGCAGATGCCCATTGCGGACGAGCTGACCGCCAAGTGGAAGGCATGGAAGGCGGCAGGCGCGCTCACCAGCGAGATGGAGACAGCCGCGCTCATGATCGTCGCGCAGGTGCTGCACGTTCGGTGCGGCGCGGTGCTCAACGTGCTGTGGAACGCGGACAACGACGATGCTCCCGCCATCCCGCCTGACGCCACCGAGCGCGGCGTAAAGGCCGCCGTGGAGGCCATCCGCGTGCTCATCCGTGAGGACAGCAAGGCATGAGTGAACAACAGAATCAGCAGACAGCGGCCCTCGGCACAGCACCCGTAGGGCCGCTGCTCTTTCGGCTGGCGCTGCCGACCATCACGGCGCAGGTTGTCAACCTGCTTTACAGCATCGTGGACCGCATTTACATCGGACGCATCCCGCTCGAGGGCAAGCTGGCGCTGACCGGCATGGGCGTCACCTTCCCTGTCATCACGCTCATTTCCGCATTCGCGGCGCTGATCGGCATGGGCGGTGCACCGCGGGCGTCTATCGCGCTCGGCGCAAAGGAGCACGACCGCGCGGAGCGCATCCTCGGAACGTGTACGGCGGCGCTCTGGGCGCTTGCACTCGTGCTGACAGCACTTTTCCTGCTGTTTCAGGCGCCATTACTGAAACTGTTCGGCGCATCTGCCGACACCCTGCCGTATGCGATGCAGTACCTCAACCTCTACGTTCTCGGCACGGTTTTCGTGATGACATCGCTCGGTCTGAACGGCTTCATCACCGCGCAGGGCCGTTCCTCGGTTGCGATGAAAACGGTCGTTATCGGTGCGGTGCTCAACACCGTGCTTGACCCGCTGTTCATCTTCGTGCTGAAAATGGGCGTGCGCGGCGCGGCTGTAGCGACAATTATCTCGCAGGCGGTGTCTGCGGCATGGGTTCTGCGGTTTCTGACCGGAAAGCAGACCGTTCTGCGCTTAAAACGCGCGTATTTCCGCATTGACCGACCGGTTCTGGCATCCGCAGTCGGTCTGGGCGCGTCCCCGTTTGTCATGCAGTCAACAGAAAGCCTGCTCACCATCGCGTTCAACGTATCGCTGCAGAAGTACGGCGGCGACGCAGCCGTCGGCGCAATGACCATTCTGACCTCGGTGGCGCAGATGGTGCAGCTGCCGCTGACCGGACTCGCGCAGGGCGCGCAGCCCATCCTCAGCTACGCCTGCGGCGCGAAGCGGCCCGACCGCATGAAGCGCGTCGTGCAGCTGAATCTCGCGGCGGCGTTCGTGTTCGCGTTTTCGATCTGGGCAGCTGTGCAGCTGTTCCCGCATACGGTCGTGCACCTGTTCACCTCGGATGAGGAGCTGGTCGAACGCACCGTCTGGGCGCTGCGCGTGTACTTTGCGCTCGGATTTACCAATGCGTTCCAGACCGGATTCCAGCAGTCGTTTGTGGCGCTCGGCGAGGCGCGTATCTCGCTTTTTCTCGCGCTCGAGCGCAAGGTTTTCCTGCTGATACCGTTTATTTTAATCCTGCCGCACTTTTTCGCGGATAAACTGTTCGCCGTGTTCCTCGCGGAGCCGGTCGCGGATTTATTAGCTGCGGCTACAACGACAACGCTGTTTTTGCTGCGGTTTCGGCAGATCACGCGAGATATGTGAGCCAATTTCCCTGCATCGGCTGTGCGGGGTACACGAGGCGCGTAGCGCTACGCCCTATCCGGGAGGCAGCCTTTTTCAGTACCGGCTGAGCGGGGTACACGAACTGCGCAAGCGTGTTCGCCCCTGACGGGCGGCAGCCTTTTTCAGCACCGACCCAGCGGGGTACTTGAACCGCGCACGCGGTTCACCCTATCCGGGCGGCAGTCTTTTTCGCTGAGATTCAGCGGGGAGTTGCGCTCTGCGGAGCGCGGGAACGTGCCGCGCCCCGCGGCGGGGCAAGAGGGTAGACACCAAGGTTTCTACCCTCTTAACTCCCACTTCCTTTTGGGAGAGTCTGGCGCAGATTGCCGACATGTGACCGCTGCGAAATACGGGGAACGGCAGAGGATTTTTCTACCGTAGGGGAGCACAGTGTGCTCCCATGTCGAAACCTATACGCATTACCAGATACAGTACTGCTACACAGGTGGTTTACTCTACGCAGGCGCGGCATGACAGTGCCGCGCAATTTTTTTGCGTGTTATACCGGAAGGCACCTGCGAATTTAGGTATTCGGCACCATTTATCTTCGCAGACCCTGTCTATAATAACGCGCTAAAGAATTGCGCAACACGGGTATGTTGCGCCTGCGTTGATTTAACTACATGTGTAGCAGTACGCTATCTGTGAACTGCGAATATTTTACGAAAGACACGCTGAGGTAACCCGACTGCCGTTCCCCTATTTCGCAGCGGTCACATGTAGGCAATCTGCGCCAGACTATCCAAGGGAAAGGTAGGAGTCCAAAGAGGAAGGGAAACCGCAGGTGTCCCTTCCTTTTTGCCCCCGCGGCGGGCGCCGCGACGTTCCCGCCGTCCGCAGACGGCGAATCCCCTTGCTGAGGTTCAGCGAAAAACTTCCCACCCGGATAGGGTGAACCGGCTGCGCGGTTCAAGTACCCCGCTTAGCCGGTGCTGAGAAAAAAGGTGACGCCCGTCAGGGACGAACACGCTAACGCAGTTCGCGTCCCCCGCTCAGCCGGTGCTGAAAAGGCTGCCGCCCCGTTCGGACGAACACGCTTACGCAGTTCGCGTGCCCCGGTAAATCCCTGCCGCGAAATTTTGAGATACAAAAAAGGCTCTGGATATACTCCAGAGCCTTTCTCTATGCAATTTCAGCGCAAATTAACCGTTTACCGCTGCCTTCAGCGCCTCAACCTTATCGGTATTCTCCCACTTGACGCCAAGCTCCTCGCGGCCCATGTGGCCGTAGGCTGCCAGCTGCTTGTAGATCGGCTTACGCAGGTCAAGCTGCTCGATGATCGCCGCCGGACGCAGATCGAACACCTTCTCTACGGCCTTCTCAAGCACATCGTCGCCAACAACGCCGGTGCCGAAGGTCTCTACCATGATGGAAACCGGCTCGGCAACGCCGATGGCATACGCCAGCTGAATCTCGCAGCGCTTTGCCAGACCTGCCGCAACAATGTTCTTCGCAACCCAGCGGGCCGCATACGCGCCCGAGCGGTCCACCTTGGTCGGGTCCTTGCCGGAGAACGCGCCGCCGCCATGACGGCCGATGCCGCCGTAGGTGTCCACGATGATCTTACGGCCGGTCAGACCGGAGTCGCCGTGCGGGCCGCCGATGACAAAGCGGCCGGTCGGGTTGATGAAATACTTGGTATTCTCATCCAGCAGATGGGACGGAATGACCTTCTTTACCACCTGCTCGATCATGTCCTCACGAATCTGCGCGAGGGACACCTCCGGGCTGTGCTGGGTGGAAATAACAACCGTATCCACGCGGACGGGCTGATTGTCCTCGTCATACTCTACGGTAACCTGGCTCTTGCCGTCCGGACGCAGATAGTCGAACGTGCCGTCCTTGCGAACGTCGGTCAGGCGCTTTGCCAGCTTGTGCGCCAGAGAGATCGGCAGCGGCATAAGCTCCTTGGTCTCATCGCACGCATAGCCGAACATCATGCCCTGATCGCCCGCGCCGATGGCGAGGTCAGCCTCAGAGGCGCCCTCCTTGCTCTCAAGGGAGTTGTCAACGCCGAGTGCAATGTCGGCGGACTGCTCGTCGATGGCGGTCAGGACAGCGCAGGTGTCGCAGTCAAAGCCGTACTTCGCACGATCGTAGCCGATCTCACGAACCGTGTCGCGGACAACCTTCGGGATATCCACATAGCAGGAAGTGGAAATCTCGCCCATTACCTGAACCATACCGGTGGTGCAGGTGGTCTCACAGGCTACGCGGGCATACGGATCCTGCGTTAAAATCTCGTTAAGGATCGCGTCCGAGATCTGATCGCAGATTTTATCGGGATGGCCTTCCGTAACCGATTCCGAGGTGAAAAAATGATGTGCCATTAAGTATCAGTTCCTTTCTCCAGTTCATTTTCAGAGCATTAAAAAACGCTCCTCAGCGGGAGCGAAAAGTTCGTTTTGCTCCCTCATCTTTCGTATTCTTACGCCGGATTTGGCACCTTACGTTGCAAAACAACGCAGGTTGCCGGGTTTCACAGGGCCGTTCCCTCCACCGCTCTCGATAAGGACATGTATTCACTTACGCCGTATATTTTATATAAAATTTCCGGCTTTGTCAAGGGAAATTTTCGGCAGCCAAGTGGAATATCGCCGCATTGACATTTTCCGCTCACACCGTTATAGTAATAAAGGTAAGATTTTGCCCTGCATATTTCAGGCAACACCGCACAATTAAAGCGGCGGCTCCTTGCGCAGGCTCCGGTCGCGCTGCCGCGGTGCTTTGCGGAAATTTTGTGTCCTGACTTCGTTGCAGTTTCACGGTAATACATCAAGTATTACCGCAAAACTGTGCCTCGTCAGTACGCAAAATTTACTCGCAAATCACTCTTGTTCAATCATGCGGTATTGCCTTTATCACATCACACAGCCTTCTCAGGCTGACGCACGGCAGCACTTACCCGCATTCACTTTGCACCTTAACGGGTGCTCTGTTTTGTTATGGGAGAGATTAAGGGTATTATGAATGTAAATGTTGGAATCGACATCGGCTCAACGACCGTCAAGATCGTCGTTGTGCGCGATGGAGAGATCATCCACAAACACTACGAACGGCATTTTTCCAAGGTGCGTGAAAAGGCGGTCGAGCTGGTGCGCGCGGCGCGCGAGCTCATCGGCGAGGACACGCCGCTCCGCTGTTCGATCACCGGCTCGGCCGGTTTAGGCGTGGCGAAGGCCGCGGATATTGATTTTGTACAGGAGGTGTTCGCCACCCGCAAGGCGGTAGGCGTGCACGTTCCGCAGGCCGATGTTGTCATTGAGCTGGGCGGCGAGGACGCGAAGATCGTATTCCTCACCGGTCAGCTGGAGGAGCGCATGAACGGCTCCTGCGCGGGCGGCACCGGCGCGTTCATCGACCAGATGGCGGTCCTGCTGGACGTAACGCCGGCCGAGCTCGACCAGCTCGCGCAGGGCGCGGAGCGCATCTACACCATCGCGTCCCGCTGCGGCGTATTCGCCAAGTCGGATATTCAGCCGCTGCTCAACGAGGGCGCGCGCAAGGAGGACGTTGCCGCGTCCATCTTCCAGGCGGTCGTCAACCAGACCATTGCCGGTCTGGCGCAGGGCCGCGAGGTCAAGGGCGATGTGCTGTTCCTCGGCGGCCCGCTGTTCTTCTTCAAGGGCCTGCAAAAGCGCTTTCAGGAGACGCTGAAGCTGGACGATGCGCACGCGCACTTCCCGGCTCTCGCGCCGTATGCCATCGCGGCGGGCGCGGCGGAGTACGCAGGCGGCACGCAGAAGACCTACACGGTCGATTCGCTGCTCGCGGCGCTCGAAAAGGCGGCAGACGCTCCGGTCGTTGCCAACTACCTGCCGCCGCTGTTCGAGGATGAGCAGCAGTACGAGGAATTCAAGAACCGTCACGCCATGCACGATGTCATGACGCAGAACGTCACCATGTACGAGGGCGACGCCTACCTCGGCATTGACTGCGGCTCCACCACCACCAAGCTGGTGCTCATCGGTGCGGACGACCAGATTTTGTTCCACCACTACCAGTCCAACAAGGGCAATCCGGCAGACGTTATCCGCGAGCAGCTCACCCGCCTGTACGAGCTGTGCGGCGACCGCGTACATATCGTGTCCTCGGCGGTCACCGGCTACGGCGAAGCGCTCATCCAGAATGCCTTCGGCGTGGATTTCGGTCTGGTCGAGACGGTCGCGCACTTCCGCGCGGCGCGCCATTTCTGCCCGGATGTTGATTTCATCATCGACATTGGCGGTCAGGACATCAAGTGCTTCAAAATCCGCAACAAATGCATCGACAATATTTCGCTCAACGAGGCGTGCTCGTCCGGCTGCGGCTCGTTCATCGAGACGTTCGCCCGCTCGATGGGCTACTCCATCGAGGAATTCTGCAAGCTGGGTCTGTTCGCCAAGCACCCCATCGACCTCGGTTCGCGCTGCACGGTGTTCATGAACTCCTCGGTCAAGCAGGCGCAGAAGGACGGCGCGGGCATTGACGCAATCTCCGCCGGTCTGTCGGTTTCCGTCGTCAAGAACGCGCTGTACAAGGTTATCCGCGCCCACTCGCCGGACGACCTCGGTCAGCACATTGTCGTACAGGGCGGCACGTTCCTCAATGACGCCATCCTGCGCTCGTTCGAGCAGGAAATCGGCCGCGACGTGACCCGCCCGGCTATCTCGGGTCTGATGGGCGCATACGGCGCAGCACTGCACGCCAAGGACAACCGCTGCGACACCACCACGCTCATCGGCACGGATATCCTCGCAGGCTTCGAGCACAACGTGCGCTCCACGCGCTGCGGTCTGTGTGAGAACCACTGCAATCTGACGATTAACGACTTCGGCGGCGGCCGCCGCTTCATTTCGGGCAACCGCTGCGAGCGTCCGCTCGGCGGCACGAAAAAGGCCGACCTGCCCAACCTTTATAAATGGAAGCTGGAAAAGCTGAAAAGCTACGGTGAGCCGTCCGGCATTGCAAACCCGATTGCAAAAATCGGTCTGCCGTTCGGACTGAATAACTTCGAGCTGCTGCCGTTCTGGACGGCATTCCTGCGTAAACTCGGCTTCGAGACCGTCCTCAGCGACGTTTCCACCCGCGATATGTACATGCAGGGACAGCATTCCATCCCGTCCGACACGGTTTGCTATCCGGCGAAGCTGATGCACGGCCACATCGAGAACCTGCTCGAAAAGGGCGTCGATGCGATCTTCTATCCGTGCATGACCTACAACCTCGATGAGGAACGCGCGACCAACCATTACAACTGTCCGGTCGTTGCCTACTATCCGGAGCTTTTGAAGGCGAACGTCTCCGCACTCGCGGACTTCGACTTTATGATGCCGTACTTTGAACTCGCGGACAAAAAGCGCTTCACGAAGCACGCCGTTAAGTATTTCTGCGGCAAGTACCCGCAGATCAAGAAAAAGCAGGTCATCGCCGCTGTCGAGGACGCATACATGGCGCAGGACGAATACTACATTGACGTTCGCATCGAGGGTCAGCGCGCCATCCGCTACGCGGACGAGCACGACCTTGACGTTGCCGTTATTGCAGGCCGTCCGTACCACGTTGACCCGGAGATCAACCACGGCATCGACCAGCTGATCGCCTCGTTCGGTCTGGTCATCGTGTCCGAGGATGCAGTCTGGCAGCTGACCGATGCACCCGAGGTGCATGTGCTCAACCAGTGGACGTACCACTCGCGCATGTACGGCGCGGCGAAGTACGTCACCCAGAAGGAGAACGCCCAGCTTATCCAGCTGGTGTCCTTCGGCTGCGGCATTGACGCCATCACGACCGACGAGATGCGCGCCATCTGCGAAAACGGCGGCAAAATTTACACACAGCTGAAAATCGACGAGATCAGCAATCTCGGTGCGGCAAAAATCCGTATCCGCAGCATGCTGGCCGCCGTAGAGGAGGGACGCAAGCTTGCAGAACAGCAAAACGCCTGAGGCAACGCCCGCATATTCCTACCCGCAGTTCACGGAGGAAATGCGAAAAAACTATAAGATACTGGTGCCGAACATGCTGCCCGTGCAGCTTGGACTCATCTGCCGCCTAATGAAAAACTACGGCTACGACATGGAGCTGCTGCACACCGAGGGTCCGAACATCGCGGAGCAGGGTCTGCGCAACGTACACAACGACACCTGCTACCCCGCCCTGCTGGTCATCGGTCAGCTGATGGACGCGATCGAATCCGGCAGGTACGACATTCACAAAATCGCGCTCATCCTGCCGCAGACCGGCGGCGGCTGCCGTGCGTCCAACTATATCCACCTGCTCCGCAAGGCGCTGGAAAAGAACGGCTACGGCTTCATTCCGGTCATTTCGCTGAACTTTTCCGGTCTGGAGAGCAACCCCGGCTTCAAGCTGACCAAGACCATGCTCGTGCAGGTGGCGTATGCACTTTTGATTGGTGATCTGATTATGATGGTCGCCAATCAGTGCCGTCCGTACGAGGTCGTGCCCGGCTCGACCGACAAGGCGATCGACATCTGCATGGACGCGGTCACGGGGCGCTTCACCGGCGAACGCATGGTGCGCTACGGCGAGGTAAAGCACCTGTTCCGGTTCGTTCTGGCCGTATTCGGCAAGCTGAAGCTGGATAAAACGCAGAAGAAAAAGCTGGTCGGCATTGTCGGTGAGATCTACGTCAAGTTCTCGCCGCTCGGCAACAACCGTCTGGAAGAATTCCTGCTCAGCGAAGGCTGCGAGCCGGTGCTGCCCGGTCTGATGGACTTCTGCCTGTACTGCATCTACAACTCGGTCATCGACCACGAGCTGTACAGCCGCAACGGCAAAACCGCCGCCGTCTACAAGATGGTGTACCAGTTTGTGCTCGGCAAGCAGGCCGATATCATCAAAATGATGAAAAAGGACGGTCATTTCCGTCCGCCGATGCCGTTTGACGAGGTACGCAAAAAGTCGCACGCCATTATCGGTCAGGGCGTCAAGATGGGCGAAGGCTGGCTGCTCCCCGCCGAAATGGTCGAGCTCATCAGCGAAGGCGTGACCAACATCGTCTGCACCCAGCCGTTCGGCTGCCTGCCGAACCACATCGCGGGCAAGGGCATGATCCGAAAAATCCGCGAGGTGTACCCGCAGGCGAATATCGTCGCGGTGGATTACGACCCGGGCGCGTCGAAAATTAACCAGGAAAATCGAATCAAGCTCATGCTTTCGAGCGCAGAGTAAAAGCAAAGAGGACTGCAAACGCAGTCCTCTTTTTTATGCACAGGCTGTGCATTACTCGTCGATGATGGTAGTGAACGTCAGGGTTTCGCTCTCGTTTGGATTCAGCTTGCGGATGCCCTGCTTGTGCTCAATGGCATGGTCAAGGTGATTGCCGTCCGGCAGGGTGCTCCACGGCTCGAGGCAGACGAACGGTACCTCGAAATCCTTGTACGGGCTCCACACTGCGAAATAGTCGAAGTCGGTGAAGTCCATCGTCACACGGCGGCGGTTCTTCGTGCTGGCAATGGTCGCCGTGCGGAACGGCAGACCCTCGGTCATGACCGCATCGTTTGCAAACAGCTCGCGGGAAATCGGCAGTCTGCCGTCGGTCAGCGGAACGGAAATGCGGTCGGCGGTCAGCATGACGTTCTCGTCGGTTGCAATGCGGCTGAGCGCATCCGTGCCCTCAAACTCCACATAGTAGTCGGTTATCTTCTCGCCGTCCTCCCAGCAGAGCGTGTAGGCGTCATGACCGCCAACCTCGTAATACATCACGGAATCGCTCGTATTCTTGACGATATGCTCCTTTTTCAGCGCATTTCCGTCCAAAGTATAGCGCACGGTGCAGATAAAATCCCACGGATACATCTTTTTCGTGTACTCGCTCGGCGTGAGCGTGAATTCCGCACAGGTGCCGCTGATCTTCTGTGCCTGCCACTCCAGATCGCGCCCGAAGCCGTGCTGCGTGATCTCATACGGCTTACCGTCCACCGTATAGGTCTTATCCTTGAGCCGTCCCACGATTGGGAACAGAATGGGCGCATGCCGTTTCCATGCCGCCGGATCGCCCTTCCAGACGTACTCCGTGCCGTCCTTTTTGCTCGTAAAGCGGGTCAGTTCGGCACCGAATTCGTTAATTTCCACCCGAAAGCGTTCGTTTTCCAATACCTGCATGGGTTTTTCCTCCTTTACTCTTATGTTAAGGATACCCACTTTATCCGGCAAAGTCAAGAAAAAAGGACGAACCAAACGGTTCGTCCTTTGCTTTTACTCCAGCTCCGAAATCGCTCTGCGGATTGCGGCATCCTGCTGCTCCACGGCGTCGAGCAGGCTCCTGTCCTCGAGCGGCTTCTCCCCTCTCATGGCCTCGGTCAGCACAGCGCTGACCTGATACAGCCGCTCAAAGCCGAGGTTCTGCGCTACGCCCTTGAGGGTATGCGCACCGCGAAAGGCAGCTTCCCAGTCCTGCTGCTCCACCGCGTTGTGCAGGTCGGCGCAGGTCGGGTCATCCTGATACTTCTTCACGAACTTTTTCACCATGTTCTCATTGCACAGGCGCTGCAGCGTGTCCGCATAATCGCCGCCGATCTGTGCATAAAACTCTTCCAGATTCATGTATGTACTCCTCCTCAGGTCTGTACGTCGTTGCGCTTTTGCTTTGCCCAGTACATCAGCTTGTCCGCCCGGCGGATGGCCTCGATCAGCGGATGCGCCTGATACACACCGCCGATGCTGACGGTCGGGTGGATATTCTTGTACTGCGGGATTTCGGTCGTGTACACGGCTCCCCGAATGCGCTCGAGTGTCGAACGAAATTTCTCCGCCGGGATATGCGACAGCAGCAGCACAAATTCATCACCGCCGTAGCGGACGAGTGTGTCCGCTGTGTTGACGCGCGCGAGAATGACATTCGCAACGTGCCGCAGCACCGCGTCGCCCGCAAGGTGGCCGTATTCGTCGTTGATCTCCTTAAAGTTGTCAATGTCGATCACCGCCAGCGCCTCCGCCTTTTCCAGCTCGGGCTGCTGGTCCTCGAGGTAGCGGCGCCCGTACGCGCCTGTCACCGGATCCAGATAAAAATCCTCTCCGTGCGAGGCATCCAGCCGGAACTGCCGCCCGCCGCTCGTCACCCAAACGCTGTCGCTGAGCCTGCTGCCCAGCTCGAGCACGCACTCGCGTCCGTCCACGACCAGATAGCGCGAAATCAGCTGATACGCGCACTCGTCGGTAAGCTCCAGCTTGCTCATGCGCGTCTTTTCCTCCATGCAGCAGCAGGAAATGCATCTGCTGCATCGCTTTCCGTGGTTCCACACCGGAGAGCACGGCAGGACGCGGTCCGAGAACGTGCCGTCCGCATTCAGCTGCAGGATTTCGCCCCTTTTCGGATCAACCAGCCGCACCACATCAAAAATGCGGCTCATTCCCTGCATTGCATCCGCAAGCTGCCTGCCGGTGACAGCGCCGGAATCCGGCAGCGCCATTTCCGGCAGCATGATATCGGTCTGCAGCTCGCGGAACTGACCGACAGCGCCGAGATACCGCGGCTTGGCGTCACTCGACCAGAGCGCACGAGCCGCGAGCATGTACTCGTGTTCCCAGCCGACCTCCGGAAACCGCAGGGTGATCGGCATGCTGACATCCGGAGCATCCCGCGTGGTAACATACAGCGCGTTTTCCAGGCGGTGAAGGTCATCCTTGCTGAAGATCGTGAATTTTTCCGTATCCGCCGCATCATACAGACGGCTGCCAAACGGCAGCGTATCCGTGTGGTCCGTCACAGAGATGGTGCGCGTTGCCGCATCATAGTCGAACTGAATGCCGCAGGACTGCTTGGCAAAGAAGTCGGTCTTGATACGCTCGGTCTCGAGCGCCTGAATCGAGCGCCCGACCTGCGGCGTCGCCTGCTTGAGCATCATTTCGGTCGAAAGCTGCTGCGTGCGCGCCGTGCTGTGCATATATCCCTCGTTCGCCTCGCGCAGACGCTCCCTGATCTGCAGCGACGCATCGAGCAGGCACTCGAGCAGCAGCGGATTGAACGTGCCGCACTCGCCGTTTACGATCATCCGCAGGGCGGTCTCGTGGTCATACGCGGACTTGTAGCAGCGCACGCTTGTCAGCGCGTCGTACACATCGGCAACCGAAACGACCTGCGCCGCAATCGGGATCTCCTCGCCGGTCAGGCCGTCCGGATAGCCGCGGCCGTCGTAGCGCTCGTGATGCCAGCGCGCGATCTCATACGCGGTCTTGAGCAGCGGCTCCTCATTCGAGAACGGCAGGCCGTGCAGGATATCCGCGCCGACCGTCGTGTGCGACTTCATGATCTCGAACTCTTCCTTTGTCAGCTTGCCGGGCTTGTTGATGATCTCATCCGGAATACTGACCTTGCCGATATCGTGCAGCGCGGACGCACTCGAGATCAGCTGAATATCCTCCTGCGTCAGCGAATAGCGGTCGGTCTTCTGCACCAGACGGCTCAGCAGCACCTCGGTGATGGTGCGGATGTGCAGCACATGCGGGCCGCTCTCGCCGTTGCGGAACTCGACAATATGGCTGAAGATATTGATCATCAGGTCGCTGATCTTTTCTTTTTCGTAAATCTGCTCGGCGGCAAGCCGCATCAGCCGCTTCTGCTTGGCGGCCAGTATCAGCGCGTTGACCACGCGGCGGCGCACGACCATGCGGTCGAACGGGCGGCTGATATAGTCGATAACGCCGAGGTCATACGCGCGCTCGATGTGCTCGATGCCGTTCTCCGCCGAGATCATCACCACCGGGATATCCTCGATCTGGCGGTTGTTGTTCATCGCGGTCAGCACGTCAAAGCCGTTCATCTCCGGCATGACCATATCCAGCAGGATAAGGTCGATATCGGTGTGCGTCCGCAGCAGCTCGATCGCGCGTGCGCCGTTTTCCGCCTCGATAAAATTGTATTCATCACCAAGAATATCGGTTAAGATCGTGCGATTCAGCTCGGAATCATCTACGATCAGAATCGTGCTTTTCTCTTTCATTCGTGCTAAAACCTCCTGCCGGTCAAGCAATAGATACCGTGATTGATTGATCACAGGCCGCATAAAACAAATCGTGTTCCTGCATGCATCTGCATGCATAAAAGCCGAGGTCTGCAGGGCAGAAAACCGGCAGGGATAACGCTAAAATAATCCATTAGTATGATAACATTCTTTACAGGTTTATGCAAGCTATTTTGTTTTGAAAATGCAGATTTTTTAACATTTCACACATTTTACCCTAAAAAAAAAAAAAAAAAACGCACTTTTTTCCTGCTTTTCAGCCTGCCGAAGCAAGCATGCAGTGTATCAATATGCAAAAGGCAAGCCCGACTCCCGCAGGAATCAGCACCGCCGCCAGTGTCCACTTTGCGCTGCGCGTCTCCTGCAGGATGGTAAGGCAGGTTGTCGAGCACGGTGCATGCGCCACGGTGAGCACCAGTGTGCAGAGCGCGGTCTGCACCGTCCAGCCGTTTGCCAGCAGCAGCGCGCGGAAGGAGGCAAAGTCCACGCCGGAGGCAATCGTGCCGGACGAGAGGTAGCCCATCACGATGAGCGGCATGACCAGCTCGTTCGCCGGAAAGCCGAGGATGAACGCAAGCAGTATCACGCCGTCTATTCCGAACACCCGCGCTGCCGGGTCTAAAAATGCCGTGATGTGCGACAGGATAGCTGTATTCCCTATCTGCACATTGGCGAGCAGCCAGATGAGCACGCCCGCCGGAGCCGCCACGGCGGCGGCTCTCGCAAGGACGAACAGCGTCCGGTCGCGCACGCTGCGCACAATAACGCGCCCGATCTGCGGCATGCGGTACGGCGGCAGCTCGAGCGCAAACGATACCGCCTCTCCGCGCAAAACCGTTGCCGAGAGAATGCGCGACACGAGCAGCGTCAAGCCAACACTTGCCGCGATGACGCCGGTCAGCAGCAGCGCGCCGCCTGCCGCGCTGCCCGCGAAAAACACCGAGCACAGAAAAATGAGCAGCGGAAACCGTCCGTTGCACGGCGCAAAGCTGTTGGTGAGGATGGCGATCAGCCGCTCCCGCGGCGAGTCGATGATGCGGCAGCCTGTCACGCCGCAGGCGTTGCACCCGAAGCCCATGCACATGGTCAGGCTCTGCTTGCCGCTCGCTCTCGCGCACTGGAAGGCGTGGTCAAGCTGAAACGCCACGCGCGGCAGGTAGCCTGCGTCCTCGAGCAGCGTGAACAGCGGGAAGAAGATCGCCATCGGCGGCAGCATGACCGAGACTACGGTTGCCAGTACGCGCCATAACCCGTCGGTCAGCATCGAGACGAAAAACGGCGGCAGTCCCAGCTTCGCAAGCGCGCCCGCAAACGGCGTGCCGAGTGCCAGAAGATGCGTGCTCAGCCACTCGCTCGGCACGTTTGCGCCGAATAAGGTGAGGTAAAACACGCCTGCGAGCAGTAAAAGCATGAGCGGCACGCCAAATCTCCGGCTGAGGATAACATCGTCCGCTTTATCGTCCCGCACGCAGGCGCATTCCGGCTGCTTGACGCACGTCAGTGCGATCTCCTCCGCGCGGAGTGCCGCCGCTGCGGTTGCAATATCGTCCCTCTGCTCCTCCGTCAAATCCTCGTCCATCGCCGGATAGCGGATGGCGGTCGGGTGCGTTTCATTTTCGCCTGCCGCCGCTCGGCGTATCGCGGCTTCGAGCTCGTGCAGACCCTTTCCCTGCCGTGCGGCGCACGGTATCACCGGTATGCCAAGCTCTCGCTCGAGCGCGGCAACATCAATCTCAATGCCCTTTTTCGCGGCTTCGTCCATGAGATTCAGGCACAGAATGGCGTTTTTCTGTACCTCCAGCACCTGCAAAGCGAGGATGAGGCTGCGCTCCAGACAGCCCGCGTCCGCCACGAGCACCACCGCGCACGCCTGACCCGAAACCAGAAATTCCCGCGCGGCACGCTCCTCCTCTGAGTGCGCCCGCAGCGAGTAAGTACCCGGCAGGTCGGTCAGCGTCAGACCGCCGCCGCGCAGCCTGCCCTCGGCGCACGCGACTGTTTTTCCGCTCCAGTTGCCGGTGTGCTGACGGCTGCCGGTCAGGGCGTTGAACACGGTCGATTTGCCGACGTTCGGGTTGCCCGCCAACGCCACGGTGCGCCTCATGGCTGCACCTCGATTTGAGCGGCATCGCATTTACGCAGAGCAACCACCGCGCCGCGTATCCGGTACGCGATTGGGTCGCCCGAAAGCGCACGCCGCACACAGGTGACGCGCGTGCCCGGCACTAACCCTAAATCCTGCACGCGCCGCCGCATGCCGCCGCTGAGGTGCAGCGCCGCAACCCGCGCCTGCTGTCCGTCCCGCAGCGCCGACAGCGAAATATTTGCCGAATCTGCCATCCAATCAGCCCCTTATCCATAATTTCTGCTTACAGACTATGCACTTTTGCGAAATTTGGTGCTACTCTGCCCTGCCTGCACATATAGTAAGGCAGACCCCAAAGGAGGCTCGGCTGCATATGAAAACAAGCGAATCCTATCTGCCTGAGGGCAGCTACATGGTACAGCCTGCGGTTCGGCAGGCATTTTCAACGCTCGGCGCACTGCGGCAGGCGCAGGACGAGGGACGCATTCTGGAAGCCGTCGCCCAGCGGTGCACCGCCGCGCACGACCTGCTGTTCGACCTCGGCATCGCGCAGGGCATCCTGCCGCGCGTGTCCTGCGCGCTCGGCGTGGCAGAGGGCGACACGCGCGAGATTGCCATCCTGTCGCGTGTAGGCAAGCCCACCTGCTTCGTCGTCACCGATATCGACGAGAGCACGGACCCGCCCACGGCGTGGCTGTCGCGCACCATCGTTCAGCAGAAGGCGCAGGACCGGCTGCTCGATTCCCTCCGTCCGGGTGACGTGATTCCGGCGCGCGTAACGCATCTGGAGCCGTTCGGCGCGTTCGTGGACGCAGGCTGCGGCGTGCCGTCGCTCATCGGCATCGAAAATCTGTCCGTGTCGCGCATCTGCCACCCGAGCGACCGATTGACCGTCGGGCAGTCCATTTTAGCCGCTGTCCGCACCGTAGAGCCGGAAAACCGGCGAATTTCGCTCACCCACCGCGAGCTGCTCGGCACCTGGGCGCAGAACGCGGCGCTGTTCTCCGTCGGTGAGACCGTGCGCGGCGTTGTCCGCTCCATCGAGCCGTACGGCGTGTTCATCGAGCTTACGCCCAACCTGTCCGGTCTCGCGGAGCCGCGCGCAGACCTGCGGCCCGGCATGGCGGTATCCGTGTACATCAAGTCCATCCTGCCGCAGCGGATGAAGGTAAAGCTGACCATCATCGACGTTCTCTCGCCGTATGACGCACCGACACCGCCACGGTATTTCATCACGGGCGGACATATTGATGCGTGGACCTATACGCCGGTTGGGTGCGATAAAAAGCCGGTTAAAACCGTTTTCGAGTGAACAGCAAAAAAATGGAGAATGAAACCGTCACGTTCATTCTCCATTTTCCATTATTTCTGATTTTTCACTCTATCCCAGTACGCTTTCGCGGCCTGTTCGGTCTTATTCGGGCCGTATTCGTAGTATTGTGCACCGCGCAGCTCCTCGGGCAGATACTCCTGCTGCACCCAATGGTTGGGGTACATATGCGGATACTGATACGTCAGTCCGCGGCCTAATTTCTTTGCGCCGCCGTAATGCGTATCCTTGAGGTGCGCCGGAATATCGCCTGCCCTGCCCGCCCGAATGTCGGCAATGGCGGCATCAATGCCGTTGATGGCACTGTTGGACTTGGGCGCGGTCGCCATCAAAATGATCGCTTCCGCAAGCGGAATCCGCGCCTCGGGCAATCCCAACTGAAACGCGCTGTCCACGCACGCCTTGACGATGGCGGCGCACTGCGGGTACGCCAAACCGATATCCTCACTCGCAATGACAAGCATGCGCCGCGCCGCGGAGATCATATCGCCTGCCTCGAGCAGCCGCGCGAGATAATGCAGCGCCGCATCCGGGTCGGAGCCGCGCACAGACTTCTGCAGCGCCGAGAGGATGTCATAATGGCTGTCACCGTCGCGGTCGTAGCGCATATTCGAGCGCTGCGCCGCCTGCTGCGCGTCCGCGAGCGTGATGCCGTCCGCCCCCGCACCGGAGACGAGCAGCTCGACCGCACCGAGCGCCTTGCGTACGTCGCCGCCGACCGCCTGCGCGATGTAATCCGCCACACCGTCCTCGACCGGCTTCGCGTCCTCGCCCATCGCAAGTTTCAACGCACGTTCCACTGCCCGGCGCATATCGGCAGCCTCGACCGGCTTGAACTCGAATACCGTGCAGCGGCTTAAAATCGCGTTGTAGATGTAAAAATACGGGTTTTCCGTCGTCGATGCGATCAGCGTGATCTTTCCGGTTTCGATGAACTCCAGCAGGCTCTGCTGCTGCTTTTTGTTGAAATACTGGATCTCATCGAGGTACACGAGCGCACCGTTCGGCGCAAGGAAGGTGTCCAGCTCGTCAATGATCGCCTTGATGTCGGCAATGCCCGCCGTGGTGGCGTTCAGGTGGTACAGCTTGCGGTCGGTCTGCTGCGCGATGATGGACGCAACCGTGGTCTTGCCCACGCCGGACGGCCCGTAAAATATCAGGTTCGGGATGCTGCCGCTTTCAATGACGCGGCGCAAAAGGCCGTTTTCGCCCAGTAAATGCCGCTGCCCGACCACATCGTCCAAAGTCTTCGGACGGATTTTATCTGCTAAAGGTTGGTACATTTTCTTCCCTCGTTTATAATCTTCTCCGCAGGGCGGGGTGCCCCGCCGTATATTAAATCATCTGCACATTGCGTAATCGTAGGGGCGAACATTGTTCGCCCGGGAACCGTGTAATGTGACGTTGCGTGGGAGCACACTGTGCTCCCCTACG
The DNA here is from genome assembly GCF_027693185.1 of Butyricicoccus sp. OF27-2pH9A. Lineage (NCBI taxonomy): Bacteria > Bacillati > Bacillota > Clostridia > Eubacteriales > Butyricicoccaceae > Butyricicoccus > Butyricicoccus sp. OF27-2pH9A. The sequence continues at coordinate 40,086 of NZ_JAQEXK010000007.1, read as the reverse complement.
AAATAACATGTGCCAATCGTTAGACGGCGGGACACCCCAGGGTGGCTTCTCTTGCCCTACGGGCAATTCACCTTCTGAGGGCACCCCGCCCTACGGTGTATCATTTCAATATTGATATATGTGAAATTATATCACAAACTTTCGTTATCGACAAACCCTCTTGACTTTATCACTTTATTATGATAAACTATCCCCATCAAAGAAAACGAACACAGGAGGTCTCCCCATGGACAAGCCTTTTCTCGATAAGCTGCGCAAGATCGACCCGTATGTGCCGGGCGAGCAGCCGAAAACCGCCGATATCATCAAGCTGAACGCCAACGAAAACCCATACCCGCCCGCTCCGGGCGTGACCGAGGTTCTGCGCACGTTTGACGCCGCAAAACTCGCGATTTACCCGGATGCGAACGCAAAAGCACTCAAAACCGCTATCGCAGAGCGGTTTGACCTGCAGCCGTCGCAGGTATTCCTCGGCAACGGCTCGGATGATGTGCTTGCGCTGGCGTTCCAGTCGTTCTTCTGCTCGGACAAGCCCATCCTCTACCCGGATATCACCTACTCGTTCTATCCGGTGTGGTGCGATCTGTTCCGCATTCCGTACGAAAACATGCCGCTTGACGAGGATTTCTGCGTCAATGTGCGTGATTACGACAAGCCGAACGGCGGTATCGTGCTGCCGAACCCGAACGCGCCGACCGGCCGCGGCGTAACGCTCGAGTTCCTCGAGGACCTGCTGCAGCACAATCAGGACTGCGTTGTCATCATCGACGAGGCGTATGTGGACTTCGGCGCGCAGAGCGCGGTTCCGCTGCTCGGCAAGTACGAAAACCTGCTCATCGTGCAGACAACCAGCAAGTCGCGCTCGCTCGCGGGCATGCGCATCGGCTACGCGCTCGGCTCGGAGACGCTGATTTCCACGCTCGAGGCGGTTAAAAACTCGTACAACTCGTACACGATGGACGCCATCGCACTCGCTGTCGGTGAGGCATCCATCCGCGACGAGGACTATTTCCAGCAGACCTGCCGCAAGGTCAGCACCACCCGCGACCGCTCGGCGGAGGCGCTGCGGGCGCTCGGCTTTACCGTGCTGCCGTCGCTGACAAACTTCCTGTTTGTCACCCATCCGAACAAGAAAGCGCCGGATATCTTCGCCGCCCTGCGCGAAAAGGGTATCTTTATCCGCTATTTCAAGCTGCCGCGCATTGATAATTACCTGCGTATCACCGTCGGCACGGATGAGCAGATGGATAAGCTTATCGCCGCGCTGAAAGAGATTCTGTAAGAAAAACCCTCTCAAACGAGCAATGCCAGCAAGTTAAGCTGACATTGCTCTATGAGAGGGGTTTTTTCTGTTTACTTCTGCGGAATGGTATACTGCCTTGCCCGTTCGCTGTCCGCGACACCCTTAGTTGTCGGGTCATTGACGGCGTTCCACACGCTCGACAGCACAAGGAACAGGCAATACGGATTGCGCACCGCATTGCAGAGCAGCGCGCCGACACTCTCCCAGGTGGTGAGGTCAGCGGCGGTCAGACCGGCATACGCCAGCACCGCGGCGAACGCGCTCACGACGATCTGCACCCAGAACACCGGATTCCTAAACCGCACCTTCCAGTTCACTCGACTTCCTCCTTTTCCAAATCACTGATGCGGTGGTTAGCCACGCGGACACGCTCGTCCAGCAGCGCGACCTGCTGCTCCAGCCTGAAGGTTCGGGTGATGAGGTTATTGTGCTTTTCGACCTTCTTTTCAAGCTGCTCGATGCGGTAATTGACCAGCTTGCCGGAGACGATCATGCCGCCGGCCGTGCCCGCCAGCGTCCCCAGCAGACTCAGTCCCGCAATGATGATCTCAGCTGACACGTTTTCACCTCCTTGCTTCGCATAAGTGCCTGCACCCATACGCCGTTCGGCGGCGAAAATTGACCACGAATGGTCAACTCGGTCGAAAACTATTCCTATTTTCTTTTATTTTTCTTTGAGCGCACCCTTTTCGATGTTCGCCTGCAGAATGTTATCTGTCAGCTCATACAGGTACGCCGAGCCTTTCTCCGTGCGGCTCTGGCGGCCGTAGACCTGCTTAGCGGTCACATCGTGGTCAGCCCAGTCGCTGCCGCCGTTGCTGTTGTTGAGCAGAAGCGGCTGCAGATTGTCCATCGCGTGGGCAAAGTGCGCCTCGGCGGTCTCATCGGCCTCAAATTCGTCAAAAACAGCCATCAGCTCGTGCTTCTGGTCGTCCGGCAGGAGCGAATAAATGCGCTGCTTTGCCGCGTCCTCGCGCGTCTTCTGCGTCTGCAGACCGTCGGTGTCGTAGGCGTATGTGTCACCTGCGTCAATCTCCACCACATCGTGCAGCAGGCACATGAGCATGACCCGCGCCACATCCACCGGCTCGTTGGAATATTCCTGCAGCAGATACGCCATGATGGCCATGTGCCATGCGTGCTCGGCGTCGTTCTCGCGGCGGCCGTGGCCGGAGAGATGCGTCTGCCGGAAAATGTTCTTCTCCTTGTCGATCTCAAGAATGAAATTCAGCTGTTTCTGCAGCCGTTCGTCCATAAATCCATCTTCCTTTCGATATGAAAAAACGGGTACAGCCTGCGCCATACCCGCCGAATTATTTATCTTTGAGGAGCGTGTTCAGCTCTTCCATAAAGGTGTTGATGTCCTTAAACTGGCGGTAGACCGAGGCAAACCGCACATACGCGACCTCATCAACCTTACGCAGCTGCTCCATGACAAGCTCACCGATGACCTTGCTGGAAACCTCGCTTTCGAGCGAGCTGAACAGCTTCTGCTCAACGTGATCGACGATCTGTTCCAGCTGCATCAGCGAAACCGGGCGTTTCTCGCACGCCTTCACCAGACCGTTGAGCAGCTTCTGGCGGTCGTACGCCTGCCGCGTGCCATCGCGCTTGATCAGCATAAGCGGCATGCGCTCTACCGTCTCGTAGGTGGTAAAGCGTTTTCCGCAGTGGAGACATTCACGCCGGCGACGGATGCTGGTACCCTCGTCCGTCGGACGGGAGTCTACGACCTTGCTGTCTTCAAAGCTGCAAAATGGGCACTTCATCGTACTTCCCCCTTGTGAACACCGCTTCACGCGCGTGGTTTGTTATCTGTCTGCTGTTATTATACTACGCGGGGTGCTGTTAAGTCAATTTTTTATTGTGATAAAGCGGCACCTTTTCCTGCCCTGCCCTCCGGGCGGCTCCTTTCTCTGTACCGCTCCCCCTGTGCCGATAAACAAACGCAAAAAGGCACCCGAACGGGTGCCTTTTCGATAGTCGTTAGATCTTGCGACGGCGGCGGAACTTCTTACGGAAGAAGCCCCACAGACCGGTAGACAGCATAACGGACGACCAGCCGCCGGCCAGGATACCGACGATCAGCGGCAGGGTGAACTGCTTGAGCGACGGAACACCGAGGATGTATACCATGCCGATGGTGAACAGCGTGGTAAGCGTGGTGTTGATGGTACGGCCCATGGTCTGCCAGATGCTCTTCTCGCCGATGACCTCAAACGGCTCCTTGCGCGCGGTGCGCAGGTTCTCACGAACGCGGTCGAATACGATGATGGACGCGTTGATGGAGTAGCCGAGGATGGTCAGTGCAGCAGCAATGAAGTTGCTGTCGAGCGGAATCTGCAGCAGAACGTAAACGCTCAGCATAACGAGCAGATCGTGAACCAGGCAGCAGATCGCAGCCAGACCACTGGTCAGCTCGAAGCGGAAGGTGATGTACACCAGCATCAGCAGGATTGCAAGGATCGAGCAGATGAATGCCGAACGCTGCAGGTCGCTGCCGACAGAAGCGGATACGTCGTTGTTGTTGAGGATATCGGTATCGGCAAGGCTGTACTTCTCCAGCATCTTGTCGATCACGGCAGCACGCTGCTCGGAGTCGATGGAGGTGGAGCGGATCAGCACGTCCTCATTGCCGTCACCGGAGGAGGTTACAGAGGATGCGTCCACACCGGTTGCGTCCTTGAACAGATCGCTGACCTCGGTCTGGATATCCTGCGTAACAGCGGTATGCATGTTGAACTCCATCTCGGTACCGCCGGCAAAGTCGATGCTCAGGTTGAACAGGTTCTTGCCGAACGGCAGCAGAATCAGCGCAACAAGGCCGGTTACGATCAGTACGACAGAGATACCGCCAAAGATCTTGAAGTTCTTGAGGATCGGGAAATGCTTCTTCTCTTCCTTGCGCTCGCGCAGGCCGTAAGCCTTCGGATTGCGGATGTGGAAATCCACCATGCGTCTGAGCAGGAAGTGCGTGATGGTCAGCGCAGTGAACATGGACACGATAACACCGATGCCCAGCGTGGTAGCGAAGCCGACGATCGTGCCGGTGCCAAGGAAGAACAGCACGCCGCACGCGATCAGGGTGGTGATGTTGGAGTCCAGAATTGCGGTGAACGCACGCTTGAAGCCGGAGTCAATAGCGCTCTTGACGGTCTTGCCGGCAGCCATTTCCTCCTTGATGCGCTCGAAGATAATGACGTTTGCGTCAACCGCCATACCGATGGACAGGATGATACCTGCAATGCCCGGCAGGGACAGGTTTACGCGGATCAGGCTGAACAGCAGCGCCTCGATAACCATGTAGAAGCACAGAGCGAGGCAGGAAACAAAGCCCGGAATGCGGTACATGATGATCATGAACAGCATAACAAGTACCAGACCGATCATACCTGCCTTCAGGCTGGAGCTCATCGCGTCAGCGCCGAGCTGCGGGCCGACAGAGCGAAGCTCTACCTGCTTGAGCGAGAACGGAATCTGACCTGCGTTGATGAGGTTTGCCAGCTCGGTCGCGCTGTCGCGGGTGAACGAGCCGGAGATTACGCAGCTGTCGCTGTCGATCTTGGAAGAAACGGACGGTGCGGAAATAACCTGATCGTCCATGACGATAGCCATCACGTTGGTGCCGTCAGTGCGGGCCGCGATGCTCTCGGTCGCTTCAGCAAACTTCTGCTTGCCCTCAGAGGTAAACTGTACCTCTACATAATGGGTATCCGCAACTTCGTTGCCGGTCGGGCGGCCATAGCCGTAAGTAGCTTTCTTAACGTCAGAGCCGGTCAGCCACTCCTTGCCGTCAGCATCAACAAAGGTGAGCTGTGCGGTGGTGCCGAGGGTCTGTACGGCCTCCTCCGGGTTGGTGATCTGCGGGATCTCAACCGTTACGCGGTTCTCGCCGCTGAGGGATACGGTAGCCTCGGTAAAGCCCTTACCGGTCAGTCGCTGACGGATGACCTTCTGTACCGAGTTCATGTCGTCGGACAGGTTGCTGGTGTCGTAGCCGTCCGGGATTTCGGCCTCGTATACGATACGGGAGCCGCCGACCAGATCCAGACCCAGACGGATACCGTTGTCGGTATCGAGTACGCTCGGGATGATGGCCTTCAGACCGGAGTCTGTCGTGTCTGCAGAATCGGTCGAAGCCGAGTCAGCAGAGGTGTCAGCAGACGCATCCGTGCTGTCTGCCTTGTTGTCCGCCTTGTCTGCGCTGCTGTCGGTAGACGAGGTGTCGCTCGTATCCGTCGCAGACGTGTCGGACGTTGCCGTGTTCCGGAACGGCATGGTCCAGCCGCCCGGAATGTACACTCCTGTTACCGCCGTCACGCCGAGGAAAATGATGATCAGCATGACCGCGATAAAGGAAGTTACACTCTTTTTCACTTGCAAGTGCCTCCTTTATTTTTTTGTTACACAACTGATTTAGTATACAGCATAATAGCCAAAAAGTCAATCATTCTGCACATATTGTATAACAATTCCGCGCCTGTGGCGCGTGTGCAATAGAATATCCCGCTGCGCGGGATATTCATAAAAACCGTGGGGCATGTACCTGTGCAGCGCGGCTTTTTAATGCCGCGCAAGGTTAGCACCGATTTTTATACCGGTAAGCATATTTGTGTGCCGCGTGCGGCGCGCAAATATGCGCCCGGAATGTATCCGCGCCGTGTGCGGTACATCCTATCTCGTTTCAGACTATAATCTGAAACGAATCAAAGGTTGATCTCTACCTTTACGTCCTCACCGGTCAGATAAGGCGCAATCGCCGGACGAACGCACTCGTTCAGGAACTCGTCCACCTGCGACGGGCAGCGGCCGATGTAAGCGGACGGGTCGAGGTGCTCGAGGATCTGCTCACGGGTCATGCCGAACATCGGGTCGCCGGCAATGCGGTCAACCATATCGTTCTCGAGGCCCTCCTCCTTGATGCGCTTGCCCGCAGCCATGGAGTGCTCGCGGATGCGCTCGTGCAGGTCCTGACGGTTGCCGCCGCGCTTTACGGCGTCCATCATGATGTTCTCGGTTGCCATGAACGGCAGCTCGTTCATAACGTGCGCCTCGATGACCTTCGGGTAAACGACCAGACCGGAAACGACGTTGATCATGATGTTGAGGATTGCGTCAACGGCAAGGAATGCCTCCGGCACGGAAATGCGCTTGTTCGCAGAGTCGTCGAGCGTGCGCTCGAACCACTGGGTAGCCGAGGTGAACGCCGGGTTCAGGCTGTCGCAGATGACGTAGCGCGCCAGTGCACAGATACGCTCGGAACGCATCGGGTTGCGCTTGTACGGCATGGCGGACGAGCCGATCTGGTTCTTCTCGAACGGCTCCTCTACTTCCTTCAGGTGCTGCAGCAGACGCAGGTCGGTTGCGAACTTGGAAGCGGATTCTGCGATACCGGCGAGCGTTGCGAGCGTCTGCGCGTCGATCTTGCGGGAGTAGGTCTGGCCGGAGACCGGAACCACGCCTGCAAAGCCGAAATCATCGGCAATGCGCTTCTCCAGCTCCTTAACCTTGCTCTCGTCGCCGTCAAACAGCTCCATGAAGGACGCCTGCGTGCCGGTCGTGCCCTTGCTGCCGAGCATGCGCAGGTTTTCGATGCGGTATTCTACCTCATTCAAATCCATCAGCAGCTCGTTCATCCACAGGGTAGCGCGCTTGCCGACCGTGGTCAGCTGTGCCGGCTGGAAGTGGGTGAAGCCGAGGGTCGGCTGGGACTTGTGCGCATCCGCGAACTGTGCCAGCTTGTCCAGTACGGTCGCCAGCTTTTTGCGAACCAGCAGCAGACCCTCGCGGATCTGGATGATGTCGGTATTGTCGCCGACATACGCGCTGGTAGCGCCGAGGTGGATAATGCCGGCCGCCTTGGGAGCCGCCTTGCCGAAGGTATAAACGTGCGCCATAACGTCATGGCGTACCTCCTTCTCGCGCTGACGAGCCACATCGTAGTCGATGTCGGTCAGGTGCGCGGCCATCTCGTCCACCTGCTCCTGCGTGATCGGCAGACCGAGCGCCAGCTCCGCCTTAGCCAGCGACAGCCACAGCCGACGCCAGGTGGAGAACTTCATATCCGAGGAGAAGGTGTAGAGCATCTCCTTGGAAGCGTAGCGCGAGGAAAGCGGGCTTTCGTACACGTTGTTCATGTTATTCGTCCTTTCCGGTGTGTATTTTATCCAAATTATAACGAAATAACGGACTTGGATGGTATCTAATCTTCCATAACAGTCCGATTTTAGTTTAACACTTTGCACCGGTCATTTCAAGCAAAACCGACCGGTTTTGCGCTATCTTGTAGCAATAAACAAAGTTTGCAGCGGTTTCGCCGTTAGATTTTGCGTCCTCCTCTTTTTCCTGCACCGCCTGCGCGGTTCAAGTGCCCCAGAGGCTCGGTGCAGAAACCAAAAAACAGCACCCTTTTCAGAGTGCTGCTCAGAATTACGCATGCTTACGCGTTTTTGATAAACGCCTCGAGGCGGTCGAGACCCTTGTCAATCTCGGTGAGCGAGGTCGCATAGCTCCAGCGGACGAAGCCCGGCGCGGCAAATGCGGTGCACGGAACGGTCGCAACCAGACCCTTCTCAAGGAACAGCTGCGCGAAGTCCTCGGCGCTCTCGATGACCTTGCCGTACATGGTCTTGCCGAGGAAGCCCTTCATGTTCATCATAACATAGAACGCGCCCTCCGGCTTGATGCAGGAAACGCCCTCGATCTTGTTCATGCGCTCTACCAGATGGTCGCGGCGCTGCTCGAACGCCTGCTTCATCACCTGCATGTCCTCCTGCGGGCCGGTCAGCGCGGTGATGGCCGCCTGCTGGGAAATGGTGGACGGTGCAGAGGTGGAGTGGCTCAGGTAGTTCGCCATCACCTTGGCCAGCTGCGGATTGGACGCGCTGTAACCGATACGCCAGCCGGTCATCGCGTAGCTCTTGGATACGCCGTTTACCAGAATGGTGCGGTTCTTCACATCCTCGCCCAGAGAAGCGAACGAAACGAACTCATTGTTATCATATACAAGGTTGCAGTAAATCTCATCCGCGATAACGTAGATGTTATGGCGGCAGCAAACCTCAGCGATCGCCTCCAGCTCGGCCTTGGTGTATACCATGCCGGTCGGGTTGGACGGAGAGTTCAGCATGAACACCTTGGTCTTGTCGGTGATGGCGGCGTCCAGCTGCTCTGCGGTGATCTTGAAGTCCGCCTCCTCGGTTGCGGCTACGATGACCGGGATTGCACCTGCCTGCTTTACCATCTCGGAATAGCTTACCCAGTACGGAGCCGCGATAACGACCTCATCGCCCGGGTTGCACAGCGTCATCAGCGCGATATAGACCGAGTGCTTTGCACCCGAAGCCACAACGATCTGCGTCGGCTCGTAGTCCAGACCGCAGTCCTCCTTCAGACGGTAGCAGGCTGCCTTGCGCAGGTCCATCAGACCGGCTGCCGGCGTGTACTTGGTCTGGTTGTTCTCAATGGCCTCGATACCGGCCTGCTTGATGTGCTCCGGCGTCGGAAAATCCGGCTCACCGGCACCAAAGCCGACAACGTCCTTGCCCTCTGCCTTCATCTGCTTGAACAGCGAATCAATGGCCAGCGTCGTGGACGCCTGCACACCTGCTGCAATCTTGGAAATCGGCTTCAATGCCATGCTCAGCACTCCCTTATATCTCTCATCAGTTATCATGTGTTTTTATTATATGCCTGCGAACTTATTTTTGCAAGTCCTGACTTAATAAATTGCAAAATCGACACAATAAAAAAACCCGCCGATATTGGCGGGTCAGGGGTGGAATTTTCACAAAACACGGTCGCGCGAGAAGATAATCAGAGCCGTTCCCCGTTCAATCGTGACGGCAAAGCGGCTGTTCGGTTTTGCCTCGTTCGAGGTGGAGATCATGCCGACACGGGTAACCGTGCCGTTCGTTAATTCATATTTTGCATTCTCGATGGTCACGCCCTCGAGCACCGCGTCCATCGGCACGACCGAGAAGTAGGTAAACGTCTCCGGCATGATGAATTCCTGCCGTCCGCCCTGATGCAGCTCGACGCGGTTGTACGGATCGAGGATGGTCAGGTGACCGCCGAGCGTCTTTGCTTCCTCAAGCAGTGAGAGATTTGCCAGCATATGGTCGATGCGCCCGCCGGTCGCACACACGAGCGTCGCCTCGCGGCAGCCGCGGCGGAACACCTCGCGCAGACAGCTCTGCGAATCCGTGTCGTCCTTTTCGGGCTTCAAGAGGATAACGTCCTCTCCCTCCACCTCGGTCATGGAATCCCGGTCGGAGATCATGAAATCCGGATGCAGACCGAGCGCCCGCGCATGCCGCAGACCGCCGTCCGCACACGCAACAAGCGCGGACGGATGCTCGCGCAGAAACGCGCGGATATAACCGTAATCGGTTTCCGGTGCAGCCGCAAAAATCAGCGCGTGCCGCCCTTGGTAAGTTCCCATTCCTTCAGATCCTTTACACTTTCGTACAGCTTTACATAGCTTTCATGACGGGTTTTCGCAATTTCTCCATTCTCGACCGCCGCAAGGATGGCGCAGCCCTTCTCCTTGACATGCGCGCAGCCGGTGAATTTACACTGCCCGATGTACGGCTCGAACTCCGGAAATGCGTACTGCAGATCCTCGGCCAGCACCAAATCCATCTGCTCGGTCTCAAACGAGGAGAAGCCGGGCGTGTCCGCGATGTAGCCGCCGCCTTCGATCGGATGCAGCTCCACATGACGGGTGGTGTGCTTGCCGCGGCCGATCTTGTCCGAAATCGCACCGACCTCAGCGCCGAACGAGCTGTCCAGCCGGTTGAGCACGCTCGACTTGCCGACACCCGAGTTGCCCGCAAACGCGCTCACCCTGCCGCGGATGCGCTCGCGCAGTGCGTCAATGCCTTCGCCGGTGTGCGCGCTCACGCGCAGCACCTCGATGCCGCTCCTGCGGTAGGTTTCATACAGCTCGTCACCCGGATTCGCATCCGTCTTGTTGATGACGACCAGTGCGTCCATGTTCTTGTGCACCGCGATCGCCGTTACCTTGTCGATCAGGAACGGGTCGGTTACCGGCGGTGCCGCGCTCGCCACGGCAACGACCAGATCCAGATTCGCCACAGCCGGCCGGATCAGGCTGTTCTTGCGCGGCGCGATCGTCTGCAGATAGCCGGTGCCGTCCTCCGGCTGGATTTCCAGCGTTACCCGGTCCCCGACGATAGGCTTGCCCACGGTCTTGCGGAACCGTCCGCGTGCTTTGCATTCAATGAGACCCTCGGCGGTATCCACATAGTAGAAACCGCCGATGCCCTTCAGAATGATCCCTTCGATCAAACTTAATTCCTCCGTTTTTAACTGAATGTGTACGTCTGCGAGGTAGTCGAACCGTCCACGCTGACCGTAACATCATGGTCGCCCACCGAGCCGCTCACCGAGATGGACGTGCTTCCGCCGCTCGTGCTGCAGGTGTCGTCATACTGGATCACGCCGTCCACATAGATGATAACATGCGCGGTATCCGTGTTGTCCGGCAGCGAAACCGGAATGGTCGCACTGCCGAGACTCGGCGTATCGTCATAGCCGCCATCGCCGTTGTCCTGACCGCCGGAATTGCCGCCGCTGTTATTATCCGGCGAGTTATTGTTCGATGTGCTCTTGCCCTTGGAGATCTGGATGTTGACCGTGCTGCCCTTGGTCACCTCAGCACCGGCATCCTGCGACTGCCATACGACCGACCCCGCTTCCGCAGAGCTGTCCACCGAGTCTACCGAGCCGATCTTCAGGCCCTTTGCCTCCAGCGCCGCGCGTGCTTGGTCCTCGGTCATGCCGAGCAGACCGGGCACGGAGACGTTTTCGTTATCGTCCTTCTGCTTGCCCTTGCTGATATAGACGGTCAGCGTCGCGCCCTTTTCCAGCTCGGCGCCCGCCTCCGGGTCGGTGCGGATGACCTTGCCTTCCTCCACGTCGTCGCTGTATTCCTCAACGACCTCGCACTTGATGTCGTGCGATGCCAGCGCCGCCTGCACATAATCGAGCGTCTTGCCGGTAAAGTCGATCACCTTGTAGGTATCCTTGACGTTTTCGCCGCCCGAGGATACCGTTACCGTGATGATCGTACCCTTGGTTGCCTTTTTCTTGCCGTCGCCGTCCGGGTCCTGCTCGAGTATCTCACCGACCGGACGGTCGGATTCCTGCCGTTCGGTCGCTTCCTTTACCGTGAAGTTGTCGGTTATATCCGGGTCGGCCATCACTTCGTCGATATTGCGTCCGATGAGGTCGGGCACGATAATCTTCTCCGACTTGTCGCTGCTGCCGGTGAGCATCAGAATGCCGACCAGCAGCAGACTGATCACCGCAATCACGCCGACCGCCATGCCGACCGCCATGCCGGGGCGCTCGGCCAGCTTTTCAAAAAAGCCGTCCGGCTCATCCTGTTCCTTTTTGCGGAAACCGGTGCGGGTGCGGGTCCGGGTCTGCGTGCGCGTGCGGGTGCGCGGCGCAGCTGCGCCCTCAACGGAAGCGGCTTCATGCTCTGCCGCACTGCGGCGCGCCGCACGCTGAATGTCCGCGCCGATGATCTGCGTCTCGCCCGAGTTATCCTCGCTTGCCACATAGTGGAAGCGTGCATTCGGGTCCGAGCGGATCTGCTCCATATCCTCGTACATCTTTTCCGCGGACTCGTACCGGCGGCTGATGTTCGCGCTCATGGCGTGCATGACAATGTCGTCCACGCCCTTGGGAATGCCCGGCACAAACGCGCTCGGGATGATCGGCACCTCATTGATGTGCTGCATGACGATCTGGAGCGCGGTTTCGCCCTCAAACGGCAGCTTGCCGGTCAGCATTTCGTACATCATCACGCCAAGCGAGTACAGGTCGGTGCGGTAGTCGATCTTGCTGCCCTTGGCCTGCTCCGGCGAGATATAGTGCACCGAGCCGATGGCCTCCTGCACCACGCGGGTCTCCTGCGCGGCAGCGAACGAGGCAATGCCGAAATCGGTCAGCTTTGCCGTACCGTCCCGCAGAATGATAACGTTCTGCGGCTTAACGTCCTGATGGATGATGCCGCGCGAGTGTGCGTGCATGAGTGCGCGGGCAACCTGCTCAGCGAAGAAAATGGTCTCCTCCCACGACAGATGGCCCTTGCGCTGCAGATACTGCTTGAGGGTGATGCCCTCGATCAGCTCCATAACGATATAATCCGTGCCGTCCTCGCTGCCGACGTCGAACACGGAAACAATATTGTGGTGGCTCAGCTTGGCAACGGCGCGCGACTCAATGGAGAACCGCTTGCGGATATCCGGGTCCTCCGCGAACTCCTTTTTGAGCACCTTGAGTGCCACATCGCGCCCGAGAATGGTATCCCGCGCCCGATAAACGACCGCCATGCCGCCGACGCCGACGATTTCCTCAATCTGATAGCGTCCGCCGAGCATACTGCCGATATATTTATCCATAATCTGTCACGCTCCCTGCTTTTTGCCGAGGGTGAACAGCGCAACGGTGATGTTGTCGCGGCCGCCGCCGTCAAGCGCCAGCTGCAGCAGCGCGTCACCGGCCAGCTCGAGCGTCGGCGCGTTTGCCAGCACCTCCGCGATCCGGCTGTCCTCCGCCATGCCGGTCAGACCGTCCGAGCAGAGCAGCAGCATGTCCTTTTCGGTCAGGCGCACCTCAAACAGGTCGCCTTCGACATACGGCTCCACGCCTACCGCACGGGTGATGAGGTTTTTCTGCGGATGGGTGCGCGCATCCGCCTCGGTGATCTTGCCGCGGCGGCGCATCTCCTCCACATAGGAGTGGTCCTCGCTGATCTGGTGCATGGCTTCGCCGTCAAAGCGGTACGCGCGGCTGTCACCCACGTTGATAACGGTCGCGCAGTCGCCCTGAATGAGCGCGGCAACCAGCGTCGTGCCCATGCCGCGGAACTCCGGCTGCCTGCCCGCCAGAGAGAAAACCGTCTCGTTCGCCTGCTTGAGCGCCTGCGTCAGCAGGTTCTGCCGTGCCGTTTCGTCCAGCGTGCCGCTTAAAGCGTCACCCGCGGACTCGATAAAGCTCTGCGCGGCAAAGCGGCTGGCTACGTTGCCCGCATTTGCACCGCCCATGCCGTCGCACACGACGAGGAGCGCGGTCCGGTTGTCCTCCCGCGCTTCGATCTGAAAAATATCCTGATTGGTCGGGCGCACCCGTCCCTTATCGGTCAAGCCGAAATATTCCATTTCACAACCTCCTTCGATTGTGTTTATATGTGAGAATATTCAAGTTAATCACGAGAACTGCCCTTTCCGTCCTCCTTCAGCTGCCGCTGTCGGAGCTGACCGCACGCCGCATCAATATCCGGACCCAGCTTGCGCCTTACGGTCGCGGTAACGCCGCGCTTCTCGAGCGCCTGCTGGAACCTGCGGACGGTTTCCGGCCTGGACGGCTTCAGCGGACTTTCCGCAACCTCATTCAGCGGAATGAGGTTGACGTGTGCCGGTCTTCCTTTCAGCAGCTTGGCCAGCAGGTCGGCCTGCCACGGGCGGTCGGTCTTGTCGCGCGCCATCATGTACTCGTAGGAAATGCGCCGTCCGGTGGTGTCGAAATAGTAACGGCACGCCTTCATCAAGCGCTCGACCGGATACGCGTCGTTCACCGGCATGATGGACGAGCGTGTTTCGTCATCCGGCGCGTGCAGCGACACGGACAGCGTGATCTGCAGCTTTTCCCGTGCTAACATCTCTATTCTATCAGCAATTCCGCTGGTTGACAAGGAGATATGGCGCTGCCCGATGTTGATCCCCTCCGGGCAGCTCACCAGATGCAGGAATTTGAGCACGTTTTCATAGTTGTCGAGCGGCTCACCGGTGCCCATCAGCACAATGTTGGAGACCTTTTCGCCGCTGTCCTTCTGCATGAACAGGATTTCGTCCAGAATCTCGCCTGCGGACAGACTGCGCGTGCGTCCGTTCAGACCGGAGGCACAGAACTTGCAGCCCATCCGGCAGCCGACCTGCGTCGAAACGCAGACCGACACGCCGTGCTCGTAGTGCATCAGTACGGACTCCACGCAGTTGCCGTCCCGCAGACGCCATAAGTATTTCACCGTGCCGTCAACGCGGCTCACCTGCTTGCGGGCAACCTCCGGTACGGTCAGCAGGAAATTTTCCGCTAAACGCGCCCGTAAGTCCTTGGATAAGTTGGACATCTCTTCAAAGGACTCCACACCCTCGTGAAGCCATTTGAAGATCTGTCCCGCACGGAACGGCTTTTCGCCCATTTCCTTCAAAGCGCTTTTCAGTTCATCTATTGTAAGGGATTTGATTTCGACCATGTGTCTCTCCTTCAAATCTTCTCTCTCGTTTTCCTGTAGGGCGGGCGCCCCGCCCTACGATTCCACTATCACTTACGGTGCATTTTCGCAATAAAGAATCCATCCGTATTGTGAACGGGCGGCAGCAGCGTCACCATCCGGTCTGCCCTCTCTCCGCAGACCGGATGCGTCCACGAAACCGCTTCAAACTCCGGGTTTTCGGTGAGAAACGCGCGGACAACGTCCTCGTTTTCCCGCTGCAGGATGGTACAGGTCGAGTAAACGAGCGTGCCGCCCTTCTTTACATACTGTGCACAGTTTGCAAGGATTCTCGCCTGAATCTCCGGCAGTCCGGCGATCTCATCCGGATTTTTGAACCGGATTTCGGGTTTCTTGCGGATAATGCCCAGTCCCGAGCAGGGCACGTCGCACAGCACAACGTCCGCGCTGTCCTTCCATTCCTCGCGGCAGACCGACGCGTCCTGCAGCTCGGTGCGGATATTCGGCAATCCGAGGCGGGCTGCGCCGTCGCGGATGCGTTTCAGCTTGTGCTCGTAAATATCGCACGAGGTGACGCTGCCTTTCCCCTGCATTTTTTCAGCCATGGCAAAGCTCTTGCCGCCGGGCGCCGCGCAGCAGTCGAGCACGGTGCTGCCCAGTTTCGGGTCAGCGACCGCCGCCGCGAGTGCGCTTGCCGCGTCCTGCACGGTCACGCGGCCCTCGATAAACGCCGGAAGCGCGGCTGCGTCTCCGCCGCTGCACAGCAGGATTTCCGGGAATGCCTCGTGCGGCTGCACGGTCAGTCCGGCGGCTTCAAGTTCCTCTTTTGCCTGCTCCGGCGTATTCTTCATCGTGTTCACGCGCACCGAAATCGGCGCGTCCGCGTTATCCGCCTGACAGATTTTCTGCGTCAGCTTCTGGCCGTACTGCTCGGAAAGCAGGCGCACGAGCCACTCCGGATGGCTGTACTGCAGCGCGTAGTAGCTTTCCTTATCCGGGCAGTTCAGGCGCGGCAAAGAGCCGTTTTGGGCCGCATTTGCGGCATTTCTCAGCACCGCATTGGCAAAGGCGACCGTGCGGTCATTTGCATGGCCGTAGTGCTTGACCAGCGCGACCGTCTCGGCAACCGCCGCATGCGCGGGAATCTTATCCATCAAGATGAGCTGGTAAAGACCCATCCGCAGGCACGCCAGCACACGCGGCGCGATCTTTTTCAGCCGCACGCTCGAGAAGTGCCGCAAGTACCAGTCCAGTAAAATTTGGTTCTGCACCGTGCCGTAGGTCAGCCGCGAGGCCAGCGCCGCATCACGGCTGTCCAGTCCCGTGCGGGATAAATAGTGGTGCAGCGCACCGTCCGACCAGGCGGCCTCCTCTGCCATGGAAAACAGCGAAAATGCCGCCACTTCACGCGGTGTTTTGGGACGTTTATCTATCATTGCGGTCTCTTCCTCCAAAAATCAGCACCAGACGCAGCAGCTGTGCCAGCGAGGTCGCCAGCGCGGCAACATAGGTCAGCGCCGCCGCCGTGAGCGTCTTTTTCGCCATCGGGTACTCGTCTGCGGTCAGCAGGCCGTTCTGCTGAATGGTCTGCAGGGCGCGGCGGGATGCGTCCAGCTCCACCGGCAGGGTCACCAGCTGGAACAGCGTGGACAGACCGAACGCCGCAATGCCGATCGTGACGAGCGTGCTCGTGTTAAGGATCAGGCCGAGGATCAGCAGCGGCATCGCCGCCATCGAGCCGAACTGCGTCAGCGGGATGATCGCCGCACGCAGCTTGATCGGCGCATAGCCGATGGCGTACTGCACCGCGTGCCCTGCCTCGTGCGCGGCAACGCCGATGGACGCCACCGACGTGGACGAGTACACCGCACTCGATAAGCGAATGACATTGCTTCTCGGGTCAAAATGGTCGGTCAGCTTGCCGGAAACGTACTCAATGCGCACGCCGGAAACGCCGTTGTACCGCAGCACCGCCTCCGCCGCCTGTGCGCCGGTCAGTCCCCGCAGATTTTGCACCCGCGAGTAGCGGTTAAACGTGCTGTTTACCTTGCTCTGTGCCCAGAATGCAAATAAAACGCACGGCAGAACCAGTACGATGTAGTACATATCAATGCCGTAGTAGTAACCATGATAAGGCATAAGAAAACCTCCATACCGGAGCGGAGAATTGGAGATTGGAGCTTACGTTCTCTCCGTTCTTCACTCCTCACGCTTTTTCATTCGTCTCCCAGCTTAGTGCCGACTTCGATTACGTGCCCACGCAGAAAGTCCGTCGCCTTCATTCTCTTACCGCCGACCAGCTGAATCTCGGTCAGTCCCAGCGCGCCCTCTCCGCACGCCACGGTCAGCCCCTTTTTCGGGTCGGCTTCGAGCACCGTGCCCGGCTCTCCCCTGCCGTTTGCCTTTTCGGCGGCAAACACCTTCAGTCTTTCGCCGGAAAGCATGGTCAGCGCGATCGGCCACGGATTCAGGCCGCGAATCAGGCAGTCGATTTCATGTGCGGACTTGCTCCAGTCGATCACCGCCATCTGCTTATCCAGCATATGGGCATAGCAGCTCTGCGCATCGTCCTGCGGACGCGGCTCGATCTCATCTAATTTGACGAGCGTTTGGGTCAAAAGTTTCGCACCGGACTGCGCCAGACGGTCAAAAAGTTCGCCTGCGGTCTCCTTCTCGCCAACCTTGGTCTCATAGGTGAGCAGCATATCGCCGGTGTCCAGACCCTCCGCCATCTGCATGGTGGTAACGCCTGCCATTTCATCGCCCGCGATGACCGCCCACTGGATCGGAGCGGCGCCGCGCCAGCGCGGCAGCAGCGAACCATGCACGTTGATACAGCCGTGCGGCGGAATGTCGAGAACCGCCTTAGGCAGCAGCTTGCCGTACGCGACAACAATAATGACTTCCGGTGCCAGCTCGCGCAGACGCGCCTGCTCGTCCTCATTTTTGAGGGTATTCGGCTGAAAAACCGGAATATCATGCTCGAGTGCGAGCGTTTTCACCGGCGGTGCAGTGAGAATCTGCTTGCGGCCCTGCGGCTTATCCGGCTGGGTGTACACGGCGCAGACGTCATGTCCGGCATCGATGAGCGCCTGCAGGCTCGGCACGGCGAAGTCCGGCGTGCCCATGAATACGATACGCATTATTCCTCGTCACCACCCTGCATTGCCTCCGGGTCGATATACTCCTCGACCTTCTCGGTGAACAGATGACCGTCCAGATGCTCGGTCTCGTGGCAGAAGCACTGCGCTACAATGCCCTCGCCTTCGCGCTCGAACCAGTTGCCAAAACGGTCCTGTGCGCGAATCTTCGCCCAGGTCGGACGGGTCACATAGCCGTAAACGCCCGGCACAGACAGGCAGCCCTCGACAACGCGCTCGGAGCCTTTCTGCTCGATAACTTCCGGGTTTACCAGCTCGACCATCTCCTCCGGCTCCTTGTTCACATCCAGCAGCACAACAACGCGGCGCAGGATTCCCACCTGCGGTGCTGCCAGACCAACGCCGCCGGAGTTCTCGAGCGTCTCACGCATATCGTCGATCAGCGTGTGCAGACGGTCGTCAAACTTCTCTACCTTGCGGCTGTGCTTGAGCAGCTGCTCGTCGCCCTCGGTCAAAATCTTTCTCAGTGCCATTGTTTTATTCCTCCACTTGATTCAGCTTATCCATGTATTTTTGTAAACATTCCTGTATATTTTTCTCATCGAGCGCCGGAAACGGCGTCACCGGCTGCGGTTTTCCGCTGCCGATATGCTTTTCCAGCCATGCCACATCGTGCCAGCCGTCAAACTTCCAGCCGGAGTCGTGCCACACGCCTGCGTCCGCAAAGCCCAGTCTGCGCTGCATGCGGATGCTCTTTTCGTTCGGCAGGGTCACGCAGCTGTACAGATGGCGCAGTCCCTGCAGCTCGAGCAGGTCGATCAGGCACGCCAGCATGGTCGTGCCCACACCATGTCCGTGGGTGCCCTGTGCCAGATAGATGGACAGCTCCGCATCCCAGTCGTAGGCCGCGCGCTCACGAATGCGGTGCGCGTAGGCGTAACCCATGATAACGCCGTCACACTCGCAGACGAGATACGGAAACGCAGCCGCCGTTTCGCGGATACGGTCCGCAAACGCTTCAGCCGTCGGCACCTCATATTCAAACGTGATGGTTGTATCCGTTATGTAAGGCTCGTAAATCTTCAAAAGCGATTCTGCATCGTTTTCTGTTGCCTTGCGAATGACAAATTTACTCATTGAATTAACCTTCTTTGCCGGGGTCTCAATTACTGCTACATTTCATTATTGGAATCCGCGAACACAGTAACGCCCCGGTTTTTACCGTCCTGCATAAACTCCCGCAGCACGCCCGAGATGAGCCTGCGCCATCTTGCGCAGTCCTTCGCACGGATGGTGAGGTGGTAGCGATACCGTCCCATCACCTTGACCATCTGCGCCGCGGCAGGGCCGAGCACGGGCGCTTTCACATCGGCAAACTGCCCTTCCATCAGGCTCTGCAAGCGCGTTTTGAGCGCGAGCAGACTGCTGAGCACCTGCTGCTCCAGTTCACCGACGGCGGTTATCATGGTGATGTCGCACACGGGCGGGCACCGAAGCGCTTCGCGCGTCTGCATTTCGCTCTCGTAGAACGCCTCGTAGTCCTGCCGCGCGGCGGTCAGGATGACCGGATGCAGCGGGCTGTACGTCTGGATCACGGCGCGGCCGGTGTCAAATCGCCGTCCGGCGCGGCCGACCACCTGCGTGATGAGCGAAAACGTGCGCTCATGCGCGCGGTAGTCCTGCGCGTACAGGCTCTGGTCCGCGTCCAGCACACCGACCAGCGTGACGTTCTCAAAATCCAGTCCCTTGGTCACCATCTGGGTGCCGATAAGGATATCGGCTTCGCCTTTGCCGAATTGATTCAGCAGGCGTTCGTGTGCGCCCTTGGCGGTCATGGTGTCCGCGTCCATGCGGAGCACCCGCGCGGACGGAAACCGCTCATGCAGCTCCTCCTCCAGCTTCTGCGTGCCGGGCGTTTCGGTGAACAGGCTCGTGCTGCCGCAGGCCGGGCACTTGCCGGTTATCTTGATGGATGCGCCGCAGTAGTGGCACATCGCGCGGCCGGACACTGAATGGTAGGTCATGGTAGTCGAGCAGGACGGGCACTCGGGCACCCAGCCGCACACGCCGCAGCCGATCACGCGGCTGTTGCCGCGCCGGTTGAGGAACAGGATGGCCTGCTTGCCCTTTTCGAGCGTGCTGATCAGTTCGCGCTCGAGGTCAGGCCCGATGATGCCGCTCCGTCCCTCGCGTGCCAGTCCGCGCATGTCCGAGATGATGACCTCGGGCAGTCCGGCACCGAGGAAGCGCTCGGTGAGCGCGAAAACCGGGTATTTTCCCTGTTTTGCGCCGTAATACGTCTCGACCGACGGTGTTGCCGAGCCGAGCACGAGCAGCGCGTTCGTCTGTGCCGCGCGGTACTTTGCCACATCCCGCGCATGGTAGCGCGGCGACTGCTCCGAGCGGTACGCCGCGTCCTGCTCCTCGTCGATGATGATAACGCCGAGGTTCTTCGCGGGCGCGAACACCGCCGAGCGTGTGCCGATGACCACCCTTGCTCTGCCGGTTTTTATCTTCTTGAAGCTGTCGTACCGCTCACCGGCGGACAGCGCCGAGTGCAGAACCGCGACTTCTTCGCCAAATCGGGCGGCAAACTGCCGCAGAAGCTGCGGTGTCAGTCCGATCTCGGGCACGAGCACAATGGCGCTCTTTCCCTGCTCGAGCGCGTGCGCGATCAGCTGCAGGTATACCTGCGTCTTGCCGCTGCCGGTCACGCCGAACAGCAGCGCCGCACGAGGCGCGTTTTCGTCCATGAGCGCCGCCATGCCGTCATACGCCTGCTGCTGTGCCGCCGAAAGCACCGGAGCCGCGGCGCGCGGCACCTCGGAAAAGTCCGGTGCGCGCAGCACTTCCTCGTATTCCGCGCGGAGGATGCCCTTTTTCGTCATGTCGCGCAGCGCGGCGTCGCTCACGCCGGTCATGTAGACAATTTCCTTCTGGCTCATCGCACCGCCGTCCGACAGCAGCGACACCACGTCCATCCGCGCCGGACTGCGGCGGCTGATATGCGACATGGCTTCACTTGCTTCCATGTCCAGACGGAGCATTTTTTCGGTCTTATCACCGGTTTTCTGCGCCGTATTGCTGTGGTAGATGAGGATTCCCTCGCCTGCCAGCGCGTCCAGTGTCTGTCCCGCGCCTTTGCCGAGCCGTTCGCGTATCTCGCTCACCGAGAGCGTCTGTCCCGGCTGCTCAAACAGCGCCAGCACCTGACCGGCTTCGCCGTCCCGCTCCCGCAGAGCCGCCAAATCCGCGTCCGGCGCGAGCGTGTACGTCTCGTTTCGCTTGAACCACAAGCCGGCGGGCAGCATGGCGTGTACACAGTCGAAGTAGGTGCAGTACAATCTTTCCCGCATCCACGCCGCGAGTCTCAGCTGCTCGGCGGTCAGAATCGGCGTTTCGTCCAGCACCTCCACGATGGGCTTGAGCTTGAACTCGCCCGCATCCTCGCGGAAGGAGAGCACCACCGCTTCCGCCCGTTTATTGCCAAAGCCGAACGGCACGAGAACGCGGGTGCCGATCTGCACCTGTTCCCGCAGCTCGTCCGGCACACGGTAAGAATATAGCTTGTCGATGGCATAGGTTGCCGCATCCACGGCGGCCGCACAGATTTTTTCCGCCAAGGAACACACCAACCTTTCGTTTTTGGACGCGCAATGCGCGTCCCTACAATAATTTAACATTCTGCACACGGTATAACACCATATAACCATGTGATAATACACCGTAGGGCGGGGTGCCCTACGGAACAGATTTTAACCCTGCATCGAGAGAAGTCTATCGAGAATCAGGTCCGCCAGATCTTCCTTACTCATCATCGGCGGCGTCTCTCGATGTCCGTCCTTGAACAGCAAGGTAGCCACATTGGTATCCGTGCCGAAGCCCGCGCCCTTATCGCGCAGCGAATTCGCCACGAGCATATCGCAGTTCTTGCGGCGCAGCTTGCTCTCGGCATTGTCCAGAAGGTTCTGCGTTTCCATCGCAAAGCCGCACAGCAGCTGTCCCGGCTTTTTATCCTTGCCGAGTGCGGCGAGAATATCCGGATTGCGGGTCAGTTCGATATTCATCTCGCCGTCACCCTTTTTGAGCTTTTCATCCGCTGTCTGCGCCGGACGGTAATCACCGACGGCGGCAGCCTTGATGATGAAATCCTGCTCGGGTGCGCGGCTCGTCACCGCGTCGTACATATCCCGCGCGGAAACAATATCCACACGCGTGACACCGTGCGGCGTATCGAGTGCGGTCGGTCCGGAAACGAGCGTTGCGTCAGCGCCGCGCATGGCTGCGCGGGCCGCGATCGCGTAGCCCATTTTGCCGGTGGAGTGGTTGGACAGGAACCGAACCGGGTCCATGGCCTCCTGTGTCGGACCGGCGGTGACAAGAACGTGCCTGCCTGCCAGATCCTGCTCGGTCAGCGCCTTTTCAATGCCCCAGAGGAGCGTCGGCGTGTCCGGCAGCTTGCCGCGTCCGCTGTCGCCGCAGGCGAGGTGGCCTGCGTCCGGCTCGATGATGTGGAAGCCGCGCTTTCTCAGCGCAGCAAGGTTCTCCTGCGTCACCGGATTGTCATACATGCCGGTGTTCATCGCGGGAGCGACAACGACCGGCGCCTTGGTGGCAAGCAGCGTGGTCGTCACCATGTCGTCCGCGATGCCGTGCGCCGCCTTGGCGATGACGTTGGCGGTCGCCGGTGCGATCACGAACACGTCAGCCGCCTTCGCGAGCGAAATGTGCTCCACCTCCCACGGAAAGCTGCGGTCGAACGTATCCACGACCGCGCGGTTGCCGGACAGTGTTTCAAACGTCATCGGCGCGATAAACTGGGCCGCGGACTCGGTCATCAGCACATGGACAGTCGCGCCGTTCTGGTGCAGCTTGCTGGTGAGATCGGCAGCTTTATAGGCCGCAATGCCGCCCGTCACACACAGAACGACCGTTTTCCCTGCAAAACGCATGGCTTAGAGGTCCTCCTCCGGAATGTCGCCGTCGCTCAGAGAGCCGTCGTCAAACTCGTTCAGGCGGCGCACCTCATCCGCATTCTCATCCTTGTCCTCGTCAGCCTCGGAGTCGGTGTGCTCCTCGTCCTCATCCAGATCAAGGGTGTCGTCCACGTCAACCATAGCAGCTGCAATGGCATTGTTCTGCGGAATGGCAGTCTCCACACGCGGACCCGGACGGTAAACGATCTTGCCGGCTGCGATCTCGTCGAGCGCCAGCTTAACAGCCTTGTCCGGCAGCGGCTCGCCCTTTTCCTCTGCCTCATCGGCAATATCGCGGGCACGCTGCGCTGCCAGGTTTACCAGCAGATAGCGGTTGCCTACTCGTTTCATCAGTTCCTGCATAGAAGGGTTCAGCATAGTAATCAGTTCTCCTTATTTACCAGATATAGTTTTATTTTATGAAAGTTTCTGTTTATATAATGTCGCTTATCGACGCTTGGCGAGAATGCCGTGCAATTCTTCAACCGCACGCTCCACCGTGTCGTTTACGACAACGTAATCAAATTTATCCTGCTGCGCAAGCTCGCCCTTCGCCGTTTCCAGACGCTTCTGCACCTTGGCTTCGTCCTCGGTGCCGCGTCCGCGCAGACGGTTCGCGAGTTCCTCGAACGACGGCGGCGCAATGAACACCATCACGGCATCCGGACGCTTTTCATGCACCTGCATCGCACCCTGCACCTCGATCTCGAGGATAACATCATAGCCTTCCTCCAGCTTTTCGTTCACCGGAGCCTCCAGCGTGCCGTAGTAGTTATCCACGTACTTCGCGTGCTCGAGGAACGCATTGGCGGCGATCTTCGCCTCAAAGTCCTCTTTCGTGAGGAAATAATACTGTACGCCGTCCTTTTCGCCCGGACGCGGCGCACGGGTCGTCGCGGAGATCGAGAAGAACAGCTTCTCGTCCTCGCTCAGCAGCCTGGACAGCACGGTGCCCTTGCCTGCACCGGACGGTCCGGTGAATACATACAACGTTCCCTTACGCATCTTCTGGTTCTCCTTCCTCGGTCTCGCCCGCAAAACGAGCCGCAACGGTCTCCGGCTGCAGAGCACTGAGCACCACATGGTCGCTGTCCATGATGAGCACGGCGCGGGTGCGTCTGCCGTAGGTGCCGTCCACGACCATGCCGCGGTCGCGGGCCTCCTGCACGGTGCGCTTGACCGGTGCGGATTCCGGGCTGACAATGGCGATCAGCCGCGACGAAGCGACCATATTGCCAAATCCGATATTGATGAGCTTCATCGCTGACCTCACTCCTCGATATACTGTAAATTACTCGATATTCTGAATCTGTTCGCGGATTTTTTCAATTTCGCTCTTGATATTGACCACGATCTGCGCCATGGACACATCGTTTGCCTTGGAGCCGATGGTATTGGTCTCGCGGTTCATTTCCTGCACAAGGAAATCCAGCTTGCGGCCGACCGGCTTGACCTCATTCAGCATGCCGTCCAGCTGCTGCAGATGGCTGCGCAGACGCACGGTCTCCTCGTCCACGGCGGTCTTGTCCGCGTAGATGGCCGCCTCGGTGACGATGCGGGTCTCGTCGATGGACGTATCCGCCAGCACCTCCTTCATGCGGGCAAGCAGCTTCTCGCGGTACTCGCGCACGCGCTCCGGCGAGCGGACCTCCACCTCACCGACCATGCGCTCGATCTCGGACGCACGGTTTCGCACATCCTCAGCCAGTTTAGCACCCTCGCGGGTACGCATTTCGTCGAAATTGTCGCAGGCTTCGCCAAAGACGGACAGCACATCGCGGGTCATCTCGTCCGCGTCCTGCTCGATGCGCTCGGAGCCGAGCACGTCCGGCAGCTTCGCCAGACTCATCACGCTCACGTCGTCGCGCAGACCGTACTTGTCGGCCAGCTCATGCAGCGCCGTCAGATAGTGCTCCGCGACCGCATGGTTCACCGTAACCGCAATGTCGCCGCCCTCCTGCGTCTCCACGCCGATGTAAACCTCAACCTTGCCGCGTGCAATACGCGCCGCAGCGGCCTTTTTCACGGCATCATCCAGAAAGCCGTACTGACGCGGAGCCTTTACCGTGCAGTCCAGATAGCGGTGGTTGACCGCACGCAGCTCTGCTGTGATGGTTCTGCCGTGCAGCTCCTGCTTGGCACGTCCGTAGCCGGTCATACTCTTCATAGATATCTCTTTCCCTTCTTATTCGGGCGGCAAGGTGCGGCGCAGCAGCGCGATCACCTTTGACAGCCCGATATCATATACAATAAAGCCGATATTTGCCGCGATCCACAGTCCGGCGAGCCGGAAAATACCCGGCATCTGCACCTGCGGAAACAGACCGCAGCTTACCAGAACGGCTGCGAGCACCAGCACCACGTTAAAATACGCCAGCTTGCCGCTCAGCTGCGTGAAAACCGGCAGACGGCACTCGATCAGATATTTCACGATCGGGTACAGGCCGAACAGCAGCACATAGGCCGCCGCGATCAGCTTGCGCGGTGTCAGCAGCAGTCCCAGCACCGAGGTGACGAGGTACAGCAGCACCGCCGTTTTTACGTTCGCGCGGCGCAGCAGCGGTATCGCCGAGGCGATACCCGCTATCAGGCAGGCCGCCGGTCCGATCTGCGGCATCACGCCGCCGAAATACAGCCACGCCGTGGCCGCCGCTGCCAGAAGTCCGCCGCGGGCGATCTCGCGCGTGCTCATATCAGCAGCCGCCTCCGCCGCAGCACATGTTCAGGCAGCAGTTGCAGATGAGCGTCTGCACACAGCAGTCGCACATGCTTGTCTCCTGCATGGGCCGGTAGCCGCCGTAGCCGCCGGACAGATGGAGATTCTGCAGCGCGTGCTGATACTCCGCGTTGTTCGGGTCCATCTGACACGCCTGCGTGTACGCGCGGGCGGCCTCATCGTACCAGCCCTTGCGGTAGTATACCGTGCCGGTCAGATAGAACCACTCCGCATCCCGTCCTGCGGCACGCTGCAGCAGCGCCTCCGCCATGCCGAGGTTGCCCTGATTGATGGCCTGCCGCACCTGACTGTACAGCGCGGCATTCGCACCGGTGTAGGTGCGCTGCTGATAGCCGCCGTACTGCTGTCCGTTGTATGCGCCGCCATAGCTCTGCTGCTGTCCGCTGCTGCCTCCCGCCGGATTCCTGCGTTCGTTCATGATCATGTCGTACGCTTCGTTGATCTCCTTCATGCGGGTTTCGGCCAAATCTGCCAGCGGATTGTTTACATAGTTATCCGGATGATACTTGCGCGCCAGTTCACGGTACGCGCGCTTAACGTCATCATCACTTGTTTGCGGTGTTACACCGAGCACTTTATAGGGATCCATGTTTGCCCCTTCCTTCGTTCGTCTGGTAGGTGCCGTTCAGTACCTGTCGGGTTACGGTCGGCATACCAAGAAAAATGATATTGCGGATCAGGTCCGCATCTCTCCGGGGACTCAGCAGGTCAAACGCCATGCAGATATCCGCCAGTGAGCGTTCGAGCGTGCGCTCGAGCGGTTCCCTTACCGCAGAGATGTCCGGCGTTTGCAGCTCGTACCGCAGAACGACCGGATTGTAGCTGTTCTCTTCCATATCCTTTTGGATGTCCTGCACCGCATCGACAAGGTAGATCCACCTGCCGATCTGGTAGAACATCTGGTGCAGAATACGCTCGCGGGTGTCTCCGGTGTGCGGCACAACGGCAGCCGTCATGCGCGAGGACGTATCCGCCGCACGGTCCATGGACGGACAGCGTTCCGCCTCCAGACAGCGCAGATCCTCGAGTGCCTGCCGGATGTCCTCGTCCGCTTCGGGCATGCGTGCGCGTGCCTTCTCGTAGCCGCGGCGGCCGAGGCGGCACAGCAGCGCCGCAAGCGCGCGTTTCGCGCCCTTTTCGTCCGCCAGGTCATCCTGAAACTTGTGATAGGTCAGCAGGATGCTCGCGTCCGCCGCCAGACGAAGTGCATCGTCTGTCTCGGCACAGCTTTTCCGCCGAAACGGAGAAGCGTCGCATCGTTTTCTGCACGGCGGAGCAGTCTCCGCCTCCTCACTTCCTGCAACAAGTGCAAAAAACGTCATATCGTAGCTTAAAAATAAGGTGTAAAATCTGCCGTATTCTGTGCGGATCGTGTGGCATAAGCCGCAGTAAACCTGCTGAAAACGGTCAGCCTCCTTCACCCGCAACTCGGCCTTCACCGGACGGATAAAGCCAAACATCGCATAGCCCTTTCCCGCCGTGCGGTGTGCACGGACTTTCGTATTCAATCTATTTTACCGAACTTTTGCGTATCTGACAAGGGCGAACGCGGAAAATTGGCGAAAATTCATAAAAAATTAAAACTGCCTGTCGTGAAAACACGGTTTCGCCGACTCTATTCCACATCAAAGCCGCTCGGTGATGGCAAACGGCGCTTCATTTCTGAGCTTCAGCTTATGGCTGTACCACATCGCCGCCAGAATGCCGCCGATGAACAGCACGCCGCCGATGAGCGCGGACAGTCCGCCGCCAAGTTTCATTCCTGCGCCGACGCCGTAGCCGACAAAAAACAGCACGAGCGGCAGCAGATACACGAGCACGGCAAAGCCGAGCACCTGCTTGGTCTCGCCCTCGAGCAGCACGCGGTCGCCGACGGACGCATGCGCGTGATTGCGCGCGGTAACGTAAAGCGTCTGGGTTTCCAGACCGCCGCAGCCGCCGCACTTGGCACAGTCGTGGCCGCACGCCGAGCGGCGCGTTACCTCGACCTCTGCCAGACCGTTCGGCAGCAGCTTTTTGATGGTTCCCTGTTGGGTCACGTTGAAATCTTCCTCTCTATTATTCAAAACCGGTTGCAGTAATGGAAAATTGAGAATGGAGAATTGAAAATGTCGCTCTCCTTGCGCGAGTTCCGTCCGCGTTGCGACAGGTTATGCGCAAAGCGCATTTATTTAATTCCGCCCTTTGGGCGGCACATTCATTCTCCATTCTCCATTTTCCATTCTCAATCTGCAAACTCTTCCATAATCCGAAATGCCGCTCTGATTCCGTCCACGGCGGCAGACATAATGCCTCCGGCGTATCCGGCGCCTTCGCCGCACGGAATGATGCCATTGCAGCCGAGTCCGAACAGGTCCTCGCCGCGCGTCATGCGCACCGGAGACGAGGTCCGCGTTTCCGGACCGGTCAGCAGCGCGTCCGCTGTGTCGTAGCCGCGAATTTTCCGGCCGAAATACGGCAGGCTGTCCCGCAGCATGGTCTGCGCGAAGTCAGGCAGGCAGGCTGCCGCCTCTCCCAGCTCCACGCCGATGGGATAGCTGGGCTTGACCGCACCGAGTTTTCGGGTCGGCTTGCCGTTCAGAAAATCCCCGACCTTCTGGCACGGCGCGCGGTACGAGCCGGTCTGCACGTACGCCGCGTGCTCGATCCGGCGCTGCAGCGCCACGCCGCCGAACGGTGTTCCGTCGTCGTAGTCCTTCGGGTCAACCGACACAGCAAGCGCCGCGTTGGCGTTTTTGCCGTCGCGCGCATGATAGCTCATGCCGTTGGTGACGACCGTATTCTCCTCGCTCTGTGCCGCAACGACCACGCCGCCCGGGCACATGCAGAAGGAATAGCACGCGCGTCCGTCGGCTCTGCGCGAGAGATTGTACTCCGCAGGCGGCAGCATGGGATGTCCCGCCGCCTTTCCGTACAGAGCGCGGTCGATCTCGGTCTGCAGGTGCTCGATGCGCACGCCCACAGAGAACGCCTTCGGCTCAAAGTACACGCCGTTTCCGTGCAGCGCAGCAAAGGTGTCGCGCGCCGAGTGGCCGATGGCCAGCACCGCCCGCTCGCAGGCGATGTCCTGCCCGTCCGCCTCGACGGCGCAGAGCGTACCATTTTTGACCGAAACGCCGGTCAGCGGCGTGCGAAAGCGCACTTCACCGCCGTTTTTGATGATCTCACGCCGCATTTCACGAACTACATTCTTGAGGATATCCGTGCCGACGTGCGGCTTCGCCTTTTTGACGATATCTGCCGGAGCACCGTGCGCGGCAAGGATTTCCAGCACATTGTCGCACAGCGGATCACCGATGCGCGTGGTCAGCTTGCCGTCCGAGTAAGCGCCGGCGCCGCCTTCGCCGAACTGGATATTGCAGTCGGTATCGAGCGCACCGCCCTTCCAGAACGCGTCCACGACCTTGTCGCGCTCGTCCAGATCTCCGCCGCGCTCGAGCACGAGCGGACGGTAGCCGTGCTTTGCCAGCACATAGGCTGCGAACAATCCCGCAGGGCCGAGACCGACCACCACCGGACGGTGCTCGAGCCGCTTTTCGCCGTGCGGAATGACGATTTTCGTATTGGGTTTATAACGCACGAAGGGCATTTGCAGTTTTTCCGCAAATGCCTTTTCGTCGAACGGCGCGTCCAGACGCACCGAATATACCCGGCTGATCTGTCCGCGCCGCGCGTCAATGCTGACGCGGCAGACCGCCGCTTGTATGTCGTTTGCCGTCAAACCGGTCAGCCGGCGTGCCTCCGCAACGGCGGCCTGCTCCGGCAGATCAAACGGCAGACGGATGCCGGTTACCATCAGGCTCACTGGCTGTCACCGCCCTTTCTTGTACGGTGCACGGTCGGCTCTGCGGCCGTGCTGTCCGTATCGTCTGTACTGTCTGTCTTATCCGAGGTGATCGTCTCATCCGACACATGCGGGTCGGTGATCTCAATCTCGACCTCGATATCCTCCTCGACGAGCGTTACGCCGCTCGGCAGACCGACGGTCGTAGCCACGCCCTTGACCTTGTGCCTGCCAACGCCGAGCGATACCGAATCGTATGTCAGACCGATGGACAGGTTATTCACATCGACCTTCTTCAGCTGGCTTTCACTGCCGCGCAGCTCCATCTCGACCGACTTGGTGAGGATGGAAACCTTGTACGGCGTATTCTCCTGCGCGGTGTCGTTCCACGCGAACTTAGAGACCTGAACCTTGCGGGTCGCAATACCGTCCACCGAGATGGTGACGTTTGCCGTTTCCGGCTGACCGCTGACGAGCGAAACGCCGCTCGGCAGCTTATCCTTGATGGACATGGAGATCGGCGTGCCCGTGTGGACGCTGCCGAGGTCGATCTCACCGAGGTTGATCTCCTTGATGTCGCTCAGCACCGCCTGATCGCTCGCGATAACCTCTACGTTCTCCGGGTCGATGACGCACTGCACCTGATTCTGCGTCAGGCTGCCGCCGTCCTTGAGGGTAACGGTCAGCGGAATGTTGTTGACGCGGTAGATCGGAACCGAAACCTTGATCTTTTCGGTCTGGCTGGTGATATAGTTCGAGGTGAACGCCGCACCGTCCTGATCATACAGGGTTATCCTGCATTCGTAGTTGGTCAGCGAGGAATTGCGGCCGGTAACATCCACGGCTGCAACCGCCTTGGCCACCTGCGCCAGATCGGTTGCCGGACCGAAAACGGTGACCTTTTTGGTGGCCGCGGTCGGCTTGCCTGCGCGGTAGCCATCGCTCGGTGTGCCGGTCACATTGACCTCGATCGGAACATCCTTGCTCTCCACGCGGTCCACGCGGACGTGCACCTTGCCGGGATTGACATAGTTAGTCTCCACGCCGGACTTGCTGACCGACACGGTGACCGGAAGATCGTATTCATTCGCCTCGGTCAGACCCGAGATATCCACCGTTGCGGTGATCTGGCTGGCGCGGACCTCGCCGACGCTCTTGCTCTGACCGCGCAGGCTGACAGTGACCGTTGTGTTCTCGCCCTCGATGAGTTCCAGACCGGTCGATGCTTTCAGCTGCGACGCACCAATGACGCGCACCGGCACATCGTCAAAGCGCATGTTGCGCTCAGGATTGTCAATATCCATAACAACTGCCCACAGAACGATAGACAGCGCCAGCGACAGGAGCTTCAGCAGAAAATCCTGCTTTTTGATAAAATTCTTCTTCACTTGCCGGCACCTCCCTTCCACTTGTCGCGGATGGCGGCAATACGGCTTTTTTCGTTCCTGTTCCTGAGTTCATCGCCGAGCAGCTCGCTCTCGAGCATCTTCTGCAGAATCTCGGGCGACAGATGGCGCTTGAGCATGCCGCCGATGGCGACAGAGATCGCGCCGGTCTCCTCGGAGACAACGACGAGCACGCTGTCCGCGGTCTCGCTCATGCCGACAGCCGCGCGGTGGCGCGTGCCGAGGTCGCGCGACAGACCCTGATTGCCGGAAAGCGGCAGCACGCAGCCTGCAGCGCACACCCGTCCGGCACGGACGATCATGGCGCCGTCATGCAGCGGGCTGTTCTTGAAGAAAATGTTCTTGATGAGCTCGGCAGACGGTGCTGCGTCCACTCTCGTGCCGGTGGCGATGATCTCACCGAGACGCTCCTTGCGCTCGAACACGATGAGCGCACCGGTCTTGGTCCTAGACATATCCGCGCACGCGGAAACGGTTGCAACGATCATGCTCTCTACCACATTCGGGTCGGTATCCGGAATCAGCATGCGGCTGAGGTTGCCCTTGCCGATCTGCTCGAGCAGGCGGCGCAGCTCCGGCTGAAAAATGACCACAACGGCGAATACGCCGACGCTGAGCGCGTTGCGCAGCAGCCACGAGATCATGGTCAGACGCAGGAAGCTGGCGAACAGCATGATAAGCACCAGAATAAGAATACCCTTGGCCAGTCGTGCGGCGCTGGTATCCTTCAGCAGCTTCATAACACGGTAAATGATATACGCCACGACGAGGATATCCACCACGTCGATCGGCGTCATTGTGCGGAATTGATCAAACGCACTGAAAAAAGAACTTATTATGGTCCGCCATGATAAATTCGGTGAGAATACATTTTGCAGCGCTCCCATTTTGTCACCTATCCTAACTTGCTCCTCATTTTTTGGCTGTCGCCAAACCACGGTTTGGCCGACAACAGGAACGGACCGTGGGCCGTTCCAAAGTCGTCCGAAAGTTCCCATTCGGAAACTTTCTCCCTCTCAGGGCATAAAAACCAGCGCTATCCTTGCGCGGCTTCTTGGCCGCGCTGCGCCGATACATGCTCCCGCTTTTTATGAATTTGCTGAGCAAATTCTATTTTATGCGCGCTGACGCGCGAAGAAAAAACAAATCGGTAAAGCACAGACTTCTTTTCGACAAGCCGCAGTCTGTTACCTTTACAGAAAGCCATGTTTTACCTTACTTATACTACCACAAATCCGGCTTTCTGTATAGCGTGTTCACAGTTTTTTTACCAATCTGCAAACTTTGTCTGCGGCCTGCTCCAGCTGCCGCGCCGTCGAGTAGAACGACAGGGACAGCCGCACGGTTCCGGTGTCCTCCGTGCCCGCCGTCCGGTGCGCGAGCGGCGCACAGTGCAGCCCCGCCCGGGTGCACACGCCCTCGTCCGAGAGCATATCCGCGAGCACCTCACTCGGCGTGCCGGGAACGCGGAAGGACAGCACGCCGGTCTGCTTCTTTCCGGCAAAGCACTCGATTTTGCTTTCGCGGGAGAGCGCACGGGCAAGCTCATGCACCAGCCGTCTCTCCTGCCCGGCAATGTGCGCCGGCGTGACCGCCCGGACAAAGGCGATGCCCGCCGCGAGTCCCGCGATGCCGGGCACGTTCGGCGTGCCGCTCTCGAGCGCATCCGGCAGAAAATCCGGCTGGTGCAGCTCCTCGGAGAGACTGCCCGTTCCTCCGGTCAGCAGCGGCTTCGCGGCAATCCGGTCGTCGAGCGCCAGCAGAATGCCCGTGCCCATCGGTCCGTACAGCGCCTTGTGTCCGGGCATGCACACCGCCGCAAGACACGGATAGCGCTTTACGTCAATCTCCGCCACGCCCGCCGACTGCGACGCATCCAGGATGAGCGGCACGCCTGCCGCCGTCAGCAATTCCGCGATTTCGTCCAGCGGCGCAATGCTGCCGAATACGTTGGAAACGTGGCTGAGTATCATCAAGTCGGCGCCCTGCACAAGCGCCTGTTTCAGCGCGGAAACCATAGCCGCGCCGTCCCACAGCGGCGTATCCAACACGGTCGGCTCGATATTTCGAGCCGTCAGCGGCCGCATGACCGCATTGTGCTCGTAACCGCTCACAATGACGCGGGAATCCGGTTTTACGAGCGCATTTATCGCAATATTCAGCGCATGCGTGGCGTTCAGCGTGAAAATAACTCGCTCCGGCTCGCCCACGCCGAACAGCGCCGCTGCCTGCTCCCGGCAGGCGTACACCAGCTCTCCCGCTCGATCGGCTGCCGCGTAGCCGCCTCGTGCGTAGCCTGCCGCGCCGTACATCGCACGGCGAATCGCCTGCTCGACCGCCCGCGGCTTATACAAGGTGGTGGCAGCATTATCCAGATAGATCATGTCAGTCCTCCCGCAGCACGCGGCACGGCGGCGCACCAAGCTGCCGCAGCCGATGCACAGCCCAGTCCGCCTGCTGCGCGCTCACGCGCACCGCCCATCCGCAGGATTCGGTTCGTTCGTGACGCGGCGGGCGCGCGACCTCTCCCGGTACACCCAACCGCGCCAAATGCCGCCGCAGGCCGATAGCCTCGGTCTGACTGCGGCAGATCAACAGCGCATAACCGCCCATAAGGGCACTCCTCCCTCCCAATTCTGAGAAACTAAGGCAATACCGCATAATTGAACAAGAGCGATTTGTGAGTAAATTTTGCGAACTGACGAGGCGCAGCTTTGCGGTAATACTTGATGTATTACCGTGAAATCTCGGCAGCGCGACCGGAGCCTGCGCAAGGAGCCGCAGCTTTAATTGTGCGGTGTTGCCCTAAGGTTTCTCCCCTCATACTATGTTGAAATGAGCGAAAAAGTGTGCTATGCTGATTAGGTTATAAACTACAATCCCGACTGGAGCTGAAAACAATGGAGCTTTCCGCCCTTTCCCTGCGTCTGCGCGCGCTTTCCGTGCTGCGCGGACTGCTCCCCCATCCGCTGGTGCGCGCCTACAGTGACGCGCTGACCGCGCTCGACGGCACAGCTGCCGACTTTGCCGACCGCTACGGCGCACTGTGCGCGACCCGCTTCTCCTGCGGCGATATCGCGCAGGCAGTGCTCGACGTCGTGCACTTTGACACCAACACCCTGACCGATACCATCAATGCACCGGAAGCGGCTGTGCTCAACGCCGCAACCCACGATCTGGACGTGCTGAACGCTCTGCTCGCGCTCGACGGCGAAGCCTTCAAGTCCGCCGCAGCGGACAAATTCTACGAGCCTGCCCTCGAGGATCTGCCGGACTTCGAGGCTGCGGATTCGCTTCCGTTCTCCACCGGTGCGGCACTTGCCGATTACTACCGCGAGGAGGGCTACGGCTTCTTCGCACAGTCCTCGGCGTTTGCCATGCAGGACGACGGCTCGGCGACCCCGATCGTGCATCCGGACGCCATCCGTCTGCACGACCTGCCCGGCTACGAGATGCAGAAGCAGAAGATCCTCAAGAACACGCTTGCCTTCCTCGACGGACGCGACGCCAACAACATCCTGCTCTATGGCGACAAGGGCACCGGCAAGTCCTCGACCGTCAAGGCGGTTGCCAACGAGTACGCCGACCGCGGCCTGAAGATCATCGAGATGTCTCCGCGGCATATCACCAACTTCCCCAAGCTGTTCGAGCAGACCCTGCGTTCGCCGTTCCGCTTCATCGTGTTCCTCGACGACCTGACCTTCAGCCGCGAGGACGACAACTTTGCCGCGCTCAAGGCGTTCATCGAGGGCGGTCTGGCCGGAAAGCCGTCCAATCTGGTCATTTACGCAACGTCCAACCGCCGTCATCTCATCCGCGAGAGCATGGCCGACCGTCAGGGCGATGAGGTGCGCGTGCGCGATACCCTCGAGACCGTTACCTCGCTGTCCGACCGTTTCGGTCTGGAGATCACCTTCTCCGTGCCGGATAAGGACGAGTATCTGTACATCGTCGAGCAGCTGGCCAAGGAGAACGACCTGAACCTTGATATCGACGAGCTGCACCTGCTTGCAGAGCGCTTCGCGCTGCGCCGCAACGGCCGCTCGCCGCGTACCGCAAGACAGTTTATCAGCCAGCAGCTGGCGGAGCAGTATGGGAAGTAATTGAAAATGGAGAATGGAGAATGGAGAATGATTTCATTTTTCATTTCTGCATCTAAATAAAACAAAACGCAGACCTTAAAATCATAGGTCTGCGTTTTGTTGCTATTGTGGAACCATTTCCGTTGTTTCG
Organism: Butyricicoccus sp. OF27-2pH9A; assembly: GCF_027693185.1. Taxonomy (NCBI): domain Bacteria; kingdom Bacillati; phylum Bacillota; class Clostridia; order Eubacteriales; family Butyricicoccaceae; genus Butyricicoccus; species Butyricicoccus sp. OF27-2pH9A. The sequence continues at coordinate 5,279 of NZ_JAQEXK010000007.1, read as the reverse complement.
GAATGTTTTGGGTATTGCATACGCTCTACCGTAGGGTGCGGCAAGGTGAATTGCGGCACCCTACGGAAAACCGCTCTATTATATTTCTCGAAATGAAAAAATGGAGAATGGCTGACCGTTACATCAATTCTCCATTTTCAATCCTCAATTATTTACCAGCCGAACGAACCAAACGGACTGGAGAACCGATAGCTGCCGTAGCCGTCATCCTGCTGCGAATTATCGCTCTGGCTGCTCTGGCGCTGCTGGGTCTGGGCATTCGGGTCATCGCCCTCGAGGTCGTGCGAATCGGTCAGCGTGATGGTGATATTGAGCGTCTTGCCGGTCGAAATGCGGTATACGCTCAGCGTCAGCTTGTCACCGGCCTTCTTATCCTGCTTGAGTTCGTTTACCTTATCCATGTCCGGGGTCGGAGTACCGTCAACGGCGGTGATGACATCACCGACCTGCAGACCCTCACTGGCTGCCTTTGCGCGGGAATCAATGGAATATACCTGCACGCCGGACACCTTGCCGTCCGCGGACTCGACGTTCTGGCCGGTGATGCCGATGGACGGACGGCCGGAAACGTAACCGTTCTGAATCAGCTCATCAACAATATCCTTGGCGGTGTTGATCGGGATGGCAAAGCCCATGCCCTCAACAGTGGCGCTGCCGAACGCATTGCCGGACAGCTTAGCGGACGTGATGCCGACCACCTGACCGTACTTGTTGATGAGTGCGCCGCCGGAGTTGCCGTTGTTGATGGAAGCATCGGTCTGAATCAGCGTCATAACACGGTCATTGACGGTCAGATCGCGGTTGATAGCGGAAATACGGCCGCCGGTGATGGTGTTCGCAAACTGTACACCGCCGGGAGAACCGATCGCGTAGGCATACTCGCCCGGCTCCAGCTCATCCGAGTCACCGAACTCTGCGGCGGTCAGGTCGCTTGTCGGTGTTACCTTGATGACCGCAAGGTCGGTCTGCTCATCCGTGCCGATGATCTCGGCATCAAGAGAGGTGCCGTCGCTCAGCTGTACGGAAACCGACTGCGCGCCGTCCACAACGTGGTTGTTGGTGATGATGTAGCCGTCCTTGCTCATGATGACGCCCGAGCCACTGCCCGTGCCCTCAGAGGTGGTGGAGATAACCGATACGACCGACGGATTGACCTTTTTGTAGATATCCTCACCGGCCATGCCGTCCGCGGTGTCGTAGTTGTCCGAGGAATTGCTCGAATCAGACTCCGGCTTGCTGTTGATCTGCAGCGTCGGCGCGGAATCCGAGGAATCGGAAGCCGTTGTGCCCGAATTGTTGTTTGCATTGCCGCCGAACGCCATATTGCCGACAACGGCGCCGCCTGCAAACAGCAGGCACGCAGCTGCTACACCGCACAGACCAAGCGCTAAGCCTCTGCTGTGCTTTTTATTCTTCGGGGTGTGCGGCTTCTGACTCATCGGCGGAACCTCGCCGAAGCCGGTCTGCTGCTGCGCCTGATGGAACTCCGGATGCTGCACCGGCGTCTGGAACGGCGTGCGCGGCTCCTCTGCCTGCGGCTGGTCATTCTGCGGTGCCTGTGCAGGCTGTTCTGCCTGCGGCTGGTCGTTCTGCGGTGCCTGTGCGGGCTGTTCTGCCTGCGGCTGGTCGTTCTGCGGTGCCTGTGCAGGCTGTTCTTCCTGCGGCTGCTGCATCGGCTGCTCGCTCTGCGGTGCGGTGTTCCGGGTTTCGGCGGTCGGCTGTTCGTTATTCTGATCGCTGCTGTTCAGCGGTGTTTTGTTGTTCATGTTGAAGTCGTCCATGATACTGACCTCCTGTTGTTATTCGCGGGACCATTCTGTTCCCTCTGTTGATGCTTCTATCATAGTTTCTCAATGTGGCAGTTTGTTGAAAACAATATGAATATTTTTTGAACACTGCCTGTCGCGAAACTACAGTTTCGCCGACAAGAGGAACGGACCGTGGGCCGTTCCAAAGTCGTCCGAAAGTTCCTGTTCAGAAACTTTCTCCCTCCAGAAGTCCAAAAATGGTGATACATGCTCCCCCTTTTTGAGCATTTGCAGAGCAAATGCTATTTCATGTGCGCTGCCGCGCGAAACGCTTCAATACAGCACATGCAGAAAAAGGACTTCCATGCACAGTGATAGCACATGGAAGCCACTTTTTACGCGTTATTCTGTCGGTTCTGCTCCGGTGCGAGCGGCAGGGTGAACTCAAACTCGGTTTCGCCGCCGCCCGAGCGGACGGAGATCTCGCCGCCGTGCAGGTTGATGATGTTCTTCACAATATACAGGCCGAGACCTGCGCCGGTCTTATCCATCGAGCGCGAACGGTCGGTCTTGTAGAAGCGGTCGAACACATGCGGCAGATCCTCCGCCGAGATGCCGATACCGGTGTTGCTGATGGCGAACACGCACAGCTGTCCCTCCTGATGGACCTTCAGCCTCAGCGTACCGCCGTCCTCGATGAACTTTACCGCGTTATCGGTCAGGTTGTACACCACGCGGTACAGGTGGTCGCGGTCGCCCATAACGGTCAGCCGTTCCTCGAGATCGCACTGCACATCCAGCTTCTTTTTCTCAATCTTCTGCTCGAACGAGAGCAGGATCTGCGCCGTCATTTCGGTAAAGTCGAACGGCGCCGGACTGAGGATCAGCTCGCCGGACTGAATTTTTGCGGCATCCAGCATGCGGTTTACCATGCGGGACAGGCGTTTGGTCTCCTCCGCGATGATCTTCAGATACTTGTCGCGCTGGTCGAGCGGAATCGTGCCGTCGATCATGCCGTCCACAAAGCCGCCGATGGTCGTCATCGGGGTCTTGAACTCGTGGCTGACGTTGGAAATAAAGCCGCGGGTCAGCTCCTCGAGCTGGTCAAGGTCGCGCGCCATGTTGTTGAACGAGACCGCCAGCTCGTCAATCTCGTAGCAGCGGTTGTCCTCGGGCACGCGCACATCGAAGTTGCCGCCCGCAAATTCCTTGGCGGCGGCGGCAATCGTCTTGAGCGGACGCGTGAAGTGCTGCGAGATCATGAACGAAATCACCAGCATGACCGCCAGTGTCACCAGCAGGATGAGCACGAGCGTCTGCGTCGAGTGACGCACCACGCCTGCCGAATTCGGGTCCTGCGTGGAGACGAAGATCATCAAATCCGCATCGCCGTTATCATCCTTGACGCAGGTGCCCACCGTGTAAAACGAGGACTCACTCAGCACGCCGAGTGACCCGACAGACGCATAACTGCCGTTTTTGTGCATCTCCGCAACCACTTCGTTTGAGATATGATAGCCGGGCAGCGTGTAGGTCGTGCCGTCCGGCTTGGCGCCCATTTCAATGTTGCCGTCCGCGTCCGTGATGAGCACGGTCAGCTCGTCCTCCTTCGCCACGCGCGCGATAGACAGCACGTAAATCTGACGGATCACGTCAGAGTCCGTACCCTCGAGCAGCTTGCTCTGCTCGGCAAGGCTCTGCACGGTCGTGCGCAGCTCGGTCTGCTTGGCGTGCAGCGCGTAGCTGCTCATCTGGTAGCAGAACACCACGCCGGCCAGTGCAAACGCGCACACGATCAAAATCAGGTGGGCCACATAGTCCTTGAAGAAAAAACTGCGTCTGCCCATGGCTTACTCCTTGGTCTCAAACTTGTAGCCGACACCCCATACGGTTTTCAGCTCCCACTTGTCCGAAACGCCCTCCAGCTTTTCGCGCAGACGCTTGACGTGTACGTCAACCGTTCTCGTGTCACCGAAATAGTCAAAGCCCCATACATCGTCGAGCAGCTGTGCGCGGGTGAACACGCGGTTCGGGCTGGAGGCGAGGAAGTACAGCAGCTCGATCTCCTTCGGCGGCGCATCCACGCGCTTGCCCTTGATGACCAGATCATACGCCTGCTTGTCGATCACCAGATTGTCAAATGACAGCTTTTCGGGCGCATCATCCGGCGCCATGCGGCGGAATACCGCACGCACGCGCGCAATGACCTCCGGCATTTCGAGCGGCTTGACGATGTAGTCGTCCGCGCCCATCTCCAGACCGGAAACGCGGTCTGCGGTCTCGCCTTTGGCCGTCAGCATGATGATCGGCACATCGCTCTCCGCGCGGATCTCCCTGCAGACCGCCCAGCCGTCCATCACCGGCATCATCACATCGAGCAGCAGCATGTCCGGCTTGTCGGACTTCCACTTTTTGATGCCCTCCACGCCGTTTTCCGCCTCAAGCACTGTGTAGCCTTCGCGCTCCAGATACAGGCGCAGCAGCTCACGGATGTTGGCCTCGTCCTCTACGATCAATATCTTCTTGGGCATAGTTCTCCCCTGCTTTCCCAGTTTAATCTGATTCTATTATAGCGCGTTTTGAGGTGGAATGCATTAACATTTTGTAAAACACTGCTTTGCACCTGACAGTTCCTGTGCTATACTGAATATATCACCCAAAAGGAGAATTTTTATGTCACAGACGGTAGAAATGCACATTATTGCGCGGATACGCAGCGATTTCCCCACCAAATTCGGCATTCCGCGGCAGAGCGGACTGGCGGACGTACCGGCGCGCATTGTATTCGAGCCGGAATACCGCAACGCGGATGCGCTGCGCGGCATCGAGGGTTTCTCTCACCTGTGGCTCATCTGGCAGTTTTCGGCAGCCGTGCGTGACGGCTGGTCCCCGACTGTGCGCCCGCCCAAGCTGGGCGGCAACAAGCGCATCGGCGTGTTTGCGACGCGCTCGCCGTTCCGGCCGAACGAGATCGGGCTGTCCTCGGTGCGCCTTGACCGCGTGGAGCCCAACACGCCGGACGGTCCGGTGCTGCACATTTCGGGCGCGGATCTGATGGACGGCACGCCGATTTTCGACATCAAGCCGTACCTTGCGTACACGGATTCGCATCCGGAGGCACGCGGCGGTTTTGCGCTGACGACCGATGCGGTGCGGGTTAAGTGTCCGGCGCAGCTGCTCGAAAAGCTGCCGCAGGAACGCCGTCAAACCCTGCTGAACGTGCTCGCACAAGACCCCCGACCGGGCTATCAGCACGAGCCGGGTCGCGTGTACGGCTTCCCGTTTGCGGGATTTGAGGTCAAATTCACCGTGGAAGGTGACTTGCTGACCGTTCGGCAAATCGAGAGTCGCTAACTATTCTGCGGTAAATTTTACACGGGGCGCACAAACCGCGCAGGCAGTTCGCCCAATCCGGGCGGCAGCCTGTTTCTCTGCACCGACTGAGCGGGGGACGTGAACTGCGCAGGCGTGTTCGCCCTTTCCGGGCGGCAGCCTGTTTCTCTGCACCGGCTGAGCGGGGGACGCGAACTG
>NZ_JAQEXK010000063.1:300-536 GCF_027693185.1 Butyricicoccus sp. OF27-2pH9A | reverse complement strand
GCCCGGGTGTCCGCGTCAGGCTTTCCGTCAAAGAACACCTGCAAGCGGTTGTCCTCCCGGTTCATTTCCACACGACCCCCATCGAACTCCCAGCCGGAAAATTCCTGCTGTGCCTGTTTGGAAAGCTGTTCGATACGGGCCTTTACCCGGCGGATCTCCGCATTGTTGTTGGTTAGCTGGTAACTTTCAAAGGGCCTCGGGTCGCTTCGCCAACTTGACGCCATGCTTGCTTTCAG
>NZ_JAQEXK010000063.1:0-290 GCF_027693185.1 Butyricicoccus sp. OF27-2pH9A | reverse complement strand
CTTGACGCCATGCTTGCTTTCAGCTTTTCAATCTGGTCCGGCGACAGCAGCGCACAGCCGTCCAGCTTGCCATGCTTGCGGTAATAGGCGTTGACCTCCTTCATAATGAGCTGGGAGCGTTCCAGCCCGTCCAGCTTCTTCTGGAGCTTTTCAATCGCTGCCGGGTCATCGGCGCTGATCCCGCCCATGCCGGTGCTGCGTATCTTATCCAGCAGCCCTTGAATATGCCGCCATTCCTCCATGTTGCTGTCCCGCGCCCGGTTCTGTTTTTCCTTCTTTCCCACCGGGAA
>NZ_JAQEXK010000062.1:329-538 GCF_027693185.1 Butyricicoccus sp. OF27-2pH9A | reverse complement strand
TAACGCCCTTTGCCTTCTGGTATGAGGGCGACCCGAAGGGCGGCTGTATCCGTTTTCTGACGGAAACGGAAAGCGAACGGCTGATGGGGCTGCCAGAGGGCTGGACAAAGTACGGGGCGGACGGCGTGGAGATCCGGCCTCTGCAACGCTACAAGGCACTGGGAAACGCGATTGCCCTCCCTTGCGCCGATTACATTATGGCCGGGATT
>NZ_JAQEXK010000062.1:0-319 GCF_027693185.1 Butyricicoccus sp. OF27-2pH9A | reverse complement strand
TTATGAGGTGCTGGCTGACCGGGCCGGAAAGGAGGAATGAGCCCATGTTTGAAGCCTATATAACCAATACAGCCCTATACCCCTTAATGGGGATTGAGGTAGGGACAACGGTACATTTCCCCATGACGACACAGGAGTTGCAGGCCGCCCTTGCCAAAATCGGGATAGACGGGAAACGGTACAGCGAAGTGTTCTTTACCAGCTTTGACAGTGATGTGCTGGGGCTCTACGATTATCTCTACGAATGTGAGAACATCGACGAGCTGAACGAGCTGGGCCACGCCCTGCTGGAAGTACGGGATAAGGGCGGACTGGAAAC
>NZ_JAQEXK010000061.1:331-540 GCF_027693185.1 Butyricicoccus sp. OF27-2pH9A | reverse complement strand
TAACGCCCTTTGCCTTCTGGTATGAGGGCGACCCGGAGGGCGGCTGTATCCGTTTTCTGACGGAAACAGAAAGTGAACGGCTGATGGGGCTGCCGGAGGGCTGGACAAAGTACGGGGCGGACGGCATGGAGATCCGGCCTCTGCAACGCTACAAGGCGCTGGGAAATGCGATTGCCCTCCCTTGTGCCGATTACATTATGGCCGGGATC
>NZ_JAQEXK010000061.1:0-321 GCF_027693185.1 Butyricicoccus sp. OF27-2pH9A | reverse complement strand
ATCTATGAGGTGCTGGCTGACCGGGCCGGAAAGGAGGAATAAGCCCATGTTTGAAGCCTATATAACCAATACAGCCCTGTACCCCTTAATGGGGATCGAGGTAGGGACAACGGTACATTTCCCCACGACGACACAGGAGTTGCAGGCCGCCCTTGCCAAAATCGGGATAGATGGGAAACGGTACAGCGAAGTGTTCTTTACCAGCTTTGACAGCGATGTGCTGGGGCTCTACGATCATCTCTACGAATGTGAGAATATCGACGAGCTGAACGAGCTGGGCCACGCTCTGCTGGAAGTACGGGATAAGGGCGGACTGGAAAC
>NZ_JAQEXK010000060.1:406-646 GCF_027693185.1 Butyricicoccus sp. OF27-2pH9A | reverse complement strand
CGCGGCTCTGTGGGGCGTGCGTCCATCAGCGACCAGCTCAAAGCCGGGAAAGCGGCTGCCGAACAGGCAAAGGCGGAACGGCCTCCGAAGGAAAAGCCCAGCCGTGGTGCAGAGCGTTGACCTCGGGCCATGCTGGCCCGAAGCAGAAAGGAGGCGGGAACCATGACACGCAAACGGACGGGCTATGACGCGGCCTGCTACTATGACGGAAAACTGCTGGGCCGCTGTACCAAAGCGGAT
>NZ_JAQEXK010000060.1:0-396 GCF_027693185.1 Butyricicoccus sp. OF27-2pH9A | reverse complement strand
CAAAGCGGACAGCGACGCCTATACCCTGTTGATGAACGCCTGCGGCGGGGAGGCCGCCCGTGTCCTTCGGGAATATGCCTATTTTTCCCCGGAACTGAAAGCCATCTTAGAAAAGGCGGCGCTCATGCAGGCGGACCGGAGCCGGACGGGCGGAATGTTCCATGCGCCGAAAAGCTCCCCGTGGGGCGAAGTACAGAGCTGTGAAACCCTCTGTCCGGGGGTGTTTCTGGTATCTACCGCCAGCCACGGCGGAACGATGGTGGCAAACGAGGTAGCCGCCGTTCTCTCCCCGGCGGCCAAAAAATGCGGCTTCAAGGACAAGGGCTATATTTGCTATGAGGAGGACGCACAGGAAAGCGTAGTGCTCCGGGAGCTGCTGGACAAAAAGCTGTGGAA
>NZ_JAQEXK010000006.1:137401-138132 GCF_027693185.1 Butyricicoccus sp. OF27-2pH9A | reverse complement strand
CAAGTGCGCGGCACGGACGCGACGGGCATCGCCTACAATTTCAACGACCGTCTGCGGATTTACAAGCGTCCGATTCCCGCTCGGAAGATGAAGATTCATATTCCGCACGGTGTAAATGTCGTAATGGGACATACCCGTATGACGACACAGGGCAACGCGCAGTTTAACCAGAACAATCATCCGTTTCTCGGTAAAGTTGACGGCAATTCATTTGCTCTTGCACATAACGGTGTACTCTGGAACGACAAAGAACTTCGTATAGCGGAAAACCTGCCGCTGACGAGCGTTGAAACGGACAGCTATATTGCCGTTCAGCTTCTCGAGCAGCAGAAAGCCCTCGACTTTGACAGCCTGAAAGCTATGGCTGAAAAGGTCGAGGGTTCATTTGTGTTTACCGTTCTGGATAAGGATAACGCTATCTGGTTCATCGTTGGCGATAACCCGCTTTGCGTTATGTTCTACGATGGTTTTCTGATTTATGCTTCAACGCAGGAAATCCTCTGCAAAGCTATAAAGAAGCTGCGGCTGAAAGCACCCACTGACATTCTCGAACCGAAGGAGGGCGAGATTTTGAAAATCGACCGAGCGGGACAACTCACGACCGGAAGTTTCACACCGCACACGACTTTCGAGCGTTGGTGGCGTAAGTATCCGTACTATCGCAGCTACTACGAGGATACGCCCGCAAACTACGATGACCTGTTCAGCGTTGCCAAGGCATTTGGCGTTTC
>NZ_JAQEXK010000006.1:0-137391 GCF_027693185.1 Butyricicoccus sp. OF27-2pH9A | reverse complement strand
GCATTTGGCGTTTCGGCTGATGAGATACAGGCTTTACTCGACTACGGCTGCTCGGAGGAGGAGATTGAGGAAATGCTCTACGATCCGACCCTGCTCCACGAAATGACCGGTGAGCTGCTCTACGCATATTAAGAAAGGTGGTGACCCAATGAAGGTAATCAAGAACACATTGCTGTTCGGCATTAAGGTTGTCGCGGCGGTGGCGGCAGCAATCCATGTGCTGCGCGACAAAGATGTGTCCAAATAACAAATCAGCCTTTTCTGTGCAAAACAGTACAATAAACTGCATAGAAAGGCTGATAAGCATGAATCCGGACCAATATCCCGATGTTTTGACACTGCATGAGTGTCAGCAGATTTTGCAGGTCAGCCGCGGCACCATGCTGCGGCTTCTGCATGAAAACGAAATTCCGGCGTTCCGCGTCGGGAATCGCTGGCGTATTCAGCGCAAAGCAATGCTCGAATTCATCGAGCGTGACGAATACTGAAAACAACCGTAACGAACAGTTCAGTTTGGGTATACCTATACGGAACGCTTGGAAATCGTCCCGGTTAAGTCGGTTTTGGAGTTTTGGAACGTCCCGAAATTTCAACCGACTTAAACAGGAAATTCTTTTTTGACAGGAGAACGTACTATGAAAATTGGTTATGTGCGTGTCAGCACAGAAGAACAAAATACCGCAAGACAGGAAATTATGCTCCGCGAACTCGGTGTCGATGAACTGTTCATCGACAAGGCCAGCGGCAAGAACGCTGACCGTCCCGAACTGCGTCGTATGATGGAATATGTGAGGCGCGGTGATACGGTTATTGTCGAGTCCATCAGCCGCTTTGCCCGCAACACTCGTGATCTACTCGATCTGGTAGAGCGTCTGACCGAAAAGCAAGTCGAGTTTGTCAGCCGCAAAGAAGCGATCGACACCACTACGCCGACCGGCAAATTTATGCTGACCGTATTTGCAGCGGTCGCAGAGCTGGAACGAGAGTATATCTTACAGCGCCAGCGAGAGGGTATTGCTATCGCTAAAGCGCAAGGTAAGTATCGCGGCAAAGCCGCGAAGGACTATCCCGATTTTGAGCGCGTTGTCGCCCGATGGCGCAGCGGTGAGATTACCGCTGTACAGGCGATGAATCTGCTTGGCATGAGTAAAACGCGGTTTTACGCAAGGGCTAAGCTACTGGATAAGTAACCGAAAAGCCGTATGCTTTATCAGCATACGGCTTTTCTTAACGATAACTCAATTTCGAAGTACAAACATTTATATCATCTACTACAAACTGATTACGTTTTCCATCGTCCAACGCTTTCTCATGATAGCCACATGCAGCTAGGAATAGATAAATATCCTCTTCTTGCACCAGTGATTTAGGCCCAATAATAATCTCACTTATTAGTTCATCTTTAATAGGTGCAAATGATAATTCGTAATAACCCTGCAACTGATCTCTTGCTATTCGATATCTCAAATCAGACAATTTAAAATCATGTGTTTGTTCTTCAAAATATTTTTGTCGTTCACGATCCAAATAAACATCTGCACATTTCTGTACTTGTATACGGAGATAATCTGTTACATATGAAGACGTACTAAAAATCAAACGTTCTTCTGCTTCTTCATAAAACGAAGTTTTTTTAAATGTGGATGATGTTGTGAATAGTCGGTGCAGTAATTCATCCTGATCTGTATTACACATGCGCTCACCGTATTTAATAGAATCATCTATAATACCTTTAAGCTCCTCCAGATAGCTTTCAGCACAATTTTCGATGCCTTTCTCCGTATAATCAACAGATTTAAAGAGAAGCACTGGCCACTCCGGTTTATTGAGTTGCATAAAAAAGTGTTTTCTGAATCCGATACATAACCCTGTTCCATCAGAAGCATAGCCGCGCCACTGATTTAAATCATCACGCTTACGTGAAAAGCATGTTGTATATGTATGCCGAACCGAGTGGCCTAGGAAATTGATAAACCGATCAAATAATTTACGCTGTTCCGGCGGATAGGTCTCTCTTAGATTCTGCTCTACGGCCAATTCCTTAATGCGCTCTGGTAATGCCATACATTCTTTACTATCGTTACTTTTTTGTACATCGCAAAGCCATAAGCTCTTATTAGCAATAATATTTTTAAACGTTTCAAGACTGCAGTAATGGTAAACAATCTCATTATTTTCTGAACTACTCAAATATATTTCTCCTACTAATACTCTTTATGATTCATAGCACTAATAACAGTTTTCAGTACGGATTCCAGATAAGGAAGCTGACTCGGCGTTACACTCTCTATCATCGGAGCAAGCGCCTTGAACACCCAAAGTTTATCTTTTTTCTCCTGATTTCCAAACAAAATATAGTCGGTGGACAGGCTGAGCGTAGTTGCGATACGGCACAGTGTTGGAACGGACATACCCTTGGTACCCAATTCAATATCTGCACAAAACTTGGGCGTAATATCTAGTTTTTCGGCAAACTGCTCGCGTGTCAGTCCCAAATATTCGCGTTGCTTGCGGATGCGTCCGCCGATAGCTACCCAGTCCATGCTGCTCCTCCGTTGACTCTTTTCGTTTAGTGTACCCCGGATAGTTACAGCAAAGAATAAACTTTTAGGGTGGAAATATTATAACTTTCAGTGTATAATGCAGATATACAGATTTCGACAATCGCAATCGTAATTGTCAAATTTATCATTTTTAGGGCTTAACGATTATTTAGAATGGAGCAGACCACTATGGGAAAGCGAGAAAAGAAAATTGCAGTCATTCAGGAATATCTGCCGCGTTGCAATTCCGTATACCCGTGCTATGTATACGGACGTATTCCAACGGAATTGATTAACAACGCATGTATGACTTATGCTGGAAATGTCAGGAAAGAAGATGTTTTTGGCTTAATTGATGAAACCGTATTTAGCAGCGGTAAAAAAGGTTTTTTGTTCGCTGAAGATGGTTTCTACCATAGCGATGATAATTCTATTTGCAGATATGATGAAGGAATCAACTATCGTTCTCTTCCTTCGTCCTATAATCTGGCGGCATTTAACGAGCTGCTGACTGAGCTGTATCAGATTGAAACTGCACCTACCGGATGGGATATTGCAGGCGGACTTCTTGATCTGGCATCGAGTTTTCTGGATGGCCTCAACGAAGAGCAGGATACCAGCAATGAATCGAATCAATCCGCCCAACAGCTGTCTGCAGAATCTGAGCCGCTGGCTTTATCTGATGGTAATGAAGCACTGGATATTGACGATGCACAAGAATATATCAAAGAGGTTTTACTGCAGGTCAACGATGTGCTAGAATATGATGAGGATGAACTCGATTCCTTTGTAGAAGAAGCGCAGTCTTTGATCGAACTGCTGGAAGAATCAGATGGCGAAATCGAACAAGAAATTGACGAACTATTGGCCGATGGCGAGAACCCCACACAGTTGCAGAAAGCCTCTGCAAAATGCTTACAGGGACTAGAGCTTTACCTGCCCGATTTAGAGGAAGATCCAGATAATTTTGAAACCTGTCAGCGTATCGTTAGAAAGTATCTGCAGACGATCAAGCAGGTGAGAACTCGTTTGAAGCAGCTTTAACAACACCAAGGAGGTTGGGAGCGGTGGACTCCGAAAAAAATAAAAGGGTATCCTCCCAAAGAAAACTGAAACATTCGCAAACTGCCGGAACGGTGTACAGTAATGTAAGCTCCGGCGCTACTGCATATGGCGAGGAAAAGTTTCACGCTGTACGCGGACATGGCTTTGCAGCCGAGCGTGCCAATACGCTGTATGACCGATACACTGGACACGATGCGCGTATCCTTGGTGATGACAACGCGAAGAATGGTGCCGATCGTCTGGTAGACGGTGTGGAAATCCAGTCGAAATATTGTAAAACCGGCGGTAAGTGCATTTCTGAATGCTTCGAAAATGGTCAATTCCGATACATAGGTTCAGACGGAAAACCGATGCAAATCGAAGTTCCCAGCGACAAATATGAATCGGCTATACAGGCCATGCAGGAACGTATTCGCCGCGGCGAAGTCCCGGGAGTATCTGATCCTAATGAAGCACAGCAGATCGTGCGTAAGGGACACTTTACCTACGAACAGGCAAAAAATATCGCAAAAGCCGGAACAGTAGAGTCACTGACCTATGATGCAGCAAACGGTATGATTATTGCATCCTCGGCCTTTGGCGTAACGGCGGTACTTACTTTTGCTACTTCGGTTTGGAACGGTGATACGCCTGAAATCGCTCTAAAAAATGCAGCGTACAGCGGTTTGAAGGTCGGCGGCATTTCATTTGTAACCGCTATTTTCGCCGGACAGCTCTCTAAAGCCGGATTAAACAGTTTACTGGTAGGAAGCAGCGAAGCGGTTGTCCGTGTGATGGGTCCGAAAACCTCTGCTCTGCTTGTAAATGCTTTTCGCCAAGGCAAGAACATCTATGGTGCAGCAGCAATGAAGAGCGCCTCCAAATTACTGCGCGGCAACATCATTACCGGCTCGGCCTCGATTGTTATTCTATCTGCAGGTGATGTAGTGAATATCTTCCGCGGCCGTATTTCCGGAAAACAGCTATTCAAGAATGTGACCAATACCGCATCCTCTGTTGCTGGAGGCACTGCTGGCTGGGTCGGCGGTGCCGCCGCAGGCGCTGCAATCGGTTCAGCAGTTCCGATCATCGGTACCGCTGTCGGCGGTGTGATCGGTGGGCTGGCCGGAGCCTTTGGCGGCGGCGCGCTGGCAGGCAAAGCATCCTCGGTGGTGATGGATCATTTTATCGAAGATGATGCCGAGCAAATGTGCCATATAATCGAGCGGGAACTTTTGGCGCTGACTGAGGAACATCTTGTCACGCAAAACGAGCTAAAGACCATTGTCGAACGACTAGGCAGTAGCTTAACAGCTAAAACGCTCAAAGATATGTACGCCAGCAACGATCGACAGACTTTCGCCAGGAAATTGCTGCTACCGCTGTTTAAGACCGTGGAGAAAGAACGGAAACCGATTCATATTCCCAACGCAAAGTATTGGCAGAAAAGCATGGAACTGGTGCTAGAGCAATTAAATCGTGAAACACCCGTGCATGTTTAACTAAGTCTACATGATTTTGGGGCAATTATATAATATCTTTATCTTTCTGCTTTCTATCCTCCAAATGTCAGCCACAGACCTCATAAAATACAAAAGCAAATCCCCCATTTTTACCGTCCATTAACCGTCCGAATGCTTTTTTCACCATTGGATTTCCCCAATTTCTAGCGTCCCAAAAGGCAGAAACCGACCCAAACGGGACGGTTTTACACGATATTTTGCCTATCGGAACAGTTTCATAAGCGCTATGAATTTGAAAAAGCTAGCGATATGGAAAATGGAAGGATTATTTCCGTTTCTTGCTTTTGACTTGTTCTAAATATGATAGAAACCCAATTGTAGCTTAATGCGCAACCGGGTTTCTCGACAAACTGAGACGCGGCACATGGTGCCGCGTCTCTTCGCATGAGGCTTTATATAAAGAAGAGGAGACTGCTTACTTTGCTGCCAGCGCATCAGAGGTATACTCATCCGCGTTATCGGCATTCAGGGTAGTCATCGGAACGTTTACGAAGTTCTTGGTCGGTGCGCCGTCCAGGAACTCGAGTTCGTTCGTGGTGCCGTCTACCATGTGACGCATCATATCGAGTGCAGTGGTTGCTTCCAGATCCGGATCCTGATACAGATCGCAGTATTCAGTGCCTTCCTTGATCCAGTCGCTGCTCGAGGCGGAGATACCGCCGAGGATAAAGTTGGTGTTGTTCAGGCCGAGAGCCTTCATACTTTCTACGATGCCCTGCGTCTGCATCGAGCTCTGCGTTGCTACGCCGTCAAAGCCGCCGACACCATACTTCTGGATCCAGTCTTCGAAAATACTCTGTGCGAGAGTAGCCTCGTTGCGCTCTACATAGTTGACCTCGAGAATTTCAACGTCCGGGCGGTTTGCCGCGAACCAGTCCTGCAGGCCCTTCAGGCGGCCTGCGGCGTTGTCCTGACCATACGGCAGGCAGATAACACAGATTTTTGCGCCATCCTTCAAGCCGGGGGACATAGCTTCCGCCAGCTGAGCACCGATTGCTTCCTCCGAGCTGCCCGCGTAGCAGAAATCAAGATCCTTGCTGGAATCCGAAATCTGCGGTACGATGTTGACAAAGCCAACCTTAACATCCTTCTGCTGGAACTGCATCAGCATATCCGGCACGGAGAACAGCGGCTGACAGAGAATAGCGTCAATGTTCTTCTGGGCCAGTGCTTCAGTGGCTTCAATATAGCCGGTAACGTCCATCATGCCGTTCGGGCTGGCGTTCAGTGCCTCAACCTCAAAGCCATATTCCGGACCGTGTTCAACGATGGCATCGTTCAGACGCTTGCAGTAATCATCGCTCCATGCAGCGGAGATATAGCCGAGCTTGTTCAGCGCCTGCTCACCGTCTGCGGAGTCACCGCCGGAGGAGCTGCCACCTCGTCCGCATGCTGCCAGGGAGAGTGCTACGCTTGCTGCTAATAATGTCGCCAGTAATCTCTTTTTCATTCTTTTTCCTCCGTTCTCTTTCTCATGGTTCTATCATAAAATCCGTATACAAGCGATTTAACGCTTTTTCGTGGATTTCATAATCGCATTGCGAGTGAAGATATCGAGCAGTACCGCGATCAGAATAACGATACCCTTTACAACCTGCTGCCAGAATGCGTTGACACTGCACAGGTTCATAACATTGTTGATAATACCTACAACATAAATACCTACGATGGACATAGCCACGTTGCCGATGCCGCCTGCCATGCTGGTGCCGCCGAGTACGCTGCCGATGATGGCCTCAAACTCGAAGTTTACGCCGCCTGCCGGCAGACCACTGTTGGTACGGCCTGCATACAGGATGCCGGCAAAGGCACACATCAGACCCATGATAATGTAGTTAACAAACACTTGACGCTTTACGTTGATACCGGATGCGCTTGCCGCTTCCGGGTTACCGCCGATGGCGTACAGATAGCGGCCGTGCGAAGTGCGGGTCATAACGAACAGCATGATTGCGGTTGCAACCAGTACAACGATCAGCAGCATTGGGAATCCACCGACATTGCCCTGACCGAGGAAGATAATCGAACTGCTGACACCATAAACAGGAGCACCGCCTGCTACCAGATAGGCAAGACCGCGAACCGTCATCTGGGTGGCTAGTGTAACGATAAAGGGCATCAGGCCGATGTAACTTGCAAAGTAACCGTTGATCGCGCCGATGATCATACCGCAGAGGATAGCAGCAATAACGGCCATCAGCGTGCTGCCGGTCTGTGCGTAGATAACCGCAACAATAACGCTGCAGAATGCTACGTTGGAGCCAGCGGAAAGGTCAACACCGCCGCCAATTAGCAGTCGGGTCATGCCGAGTGCAATGATTGCGTAAACGCCGACATTTCGCGCTACGCTCATCAGGTTGGAGCCGGTAAGGAATTCCGGCGAAAGGATGGTGCCGATGATCAGGCAGAGGATCAGAATCAGTACAACACCGAATTTACTGTATAGTTCCGCAACAGATGCGCCTTTGAACAATCCTTCTTTTTTCTTATTCATTTTTGAACCTCCGATGCCAGAGTCATGATCTTTTCCTGCGTAATGCCGTCTTCTTTATGCAGGCAGCCGTTGATCTGTCCCTCACACATGACCATCACGCGGTCGGACAGGTTGATGACTTCCTCCATTTCGGACGAAACAAGAATTACGCCTACCCCTTGCTTTGCCAGATCAATAATGATGTTGTAAATCTCCCATTTTGCACCGATATCGATACCTCGGGTCGGTTCATCGAGGATGAGCACTTTGGGATCCATCAGCAGCCACTTGCACAGGATCAGCTTCTGCTGATTGCCGCCGGACAGGAAGTTAGCCATCGTGGACAGTGAACTGGTCTTAACCGACAGACGCTTGGAAGCAGAATCTGCGATTTCGTGCTCTTTCTTTACATCCAGGATACCGCCCTTGGAACGACGGTACAGCGACGGCAGCATGATGTTCTCCTCTACCGAGCGGCAGAGCACCAGACCGTCGTCCTTACGGCTTTCGGTCGCCATTACAATATCGTGCTTAATGGCATCGCGTACACAGCGGATTTTGATTTGCTGACCTTCTAAGTATATCTCGCCGGACTCACATGGATCAAGTCCGAAAATCGAACGCATGGTCTCGGTACGGCCGGCGCCAACGATACCAGCGAAGCCGAGGATTTCGCCCTTGTGCAGCTGGAAGGAGATGTCCTTTACCTTGGCACCGTTATTGAGGTTTTTGACCTCCAGCAGAACATCGCCGTAGCCGATGTCCTTGGGCGGGAACAGGTTGGTCATTTCGCGGCCTACCATCATCTTAATCAGCTCGGAACGGCTGAGTTCACCAATCGGCTTGGCGCCGATATACTGACCATCACGGAGGACGGTAACTTCATCTGCGATGGTGTATACCTCATCCAGCTTGTGCGTGATGATAATAATGGTGATGTTTTCACGCTTGAGAGCACGGATGAAGTCGTACAGCATCTCGATCTCGTTCTGAGAGATGGAGGAAGTCGGTTCGTCCATGATAACAAGCTGTGCGTTAAACGAGATAGCCTTGATGATTTCGATCATCTGAATATCTGCAGTTTTGAGCATCTTGATCTTGGTGCGAGGATTGTAATTGAGTCCCCAGCGGTCAAAGATCTTCTGGCAAGAATCGTACATGGTTTTCCAGTCGATCGCACCCGCTCTGGTTTTCGGATAGCGGCCGACGAATACGTTTTCCGCAATGGAAAGTTCCTTGATCGGGCTGAGTTCCTGATAGATCATCGAGATGCCCGCGTTTACCGCTTCCTTTACTGATTTGAAGTGGACTTCCTGTCCGTTAAACAGGATCGTACCGCTGTCAGGAGGCTGTTGACCGAACAGGATTTTCATCAGTGTAGATTTGCCTGCGCCGTTTTCTCCCATTAGTGCGTGGACAGTACCCTTTTCCACTTTCAGGTTCACGCCGTCGAGGGCTTTCACACCCGGGAACGATTTCGTGATGTCCCGCATTTCCAGTATCGTGCTAATAGGAATCCCTCCATTCTTTTTTCTCTAATAACGATTAGTCTGTGTAAATGATCGTGCCGTCGGCTTTTCTGCGGAAGTGACAGAAAAACGTATCCCAATACAGTTGGGCAAATTCCGGCGTGTAGGTGTGCGGCGTATCCGTGATGCCGGTGAATTTTACCAACGGAACGCGTTCCGCGTTCACAAAGGTGCGGGTATGATACTTGCCGTTTTCACGGTCAATGCCACCTGTGCGATCGAGATCGTTCAGTTCACACATCATATCGAGAAAACGGTCGTTGATCGAGCCGCAATCCAACTTATCCTGATCGCCGATATCCTCGGCCCCCATCATCAGCCATACCGGACGGATGATGCCATCCTTGCGGATAGTACGATCAACAGCAGTACCGTCCAATCCCATATGATAAGGTGCGCCCTGTGGTCCGAAGGCTGCAAATGCAAGCGGTCGTTCCTCCATCAGCCGCTGCGTCAGCAGAGAGCCATTGGAGTGACCGGAAACGTAAACACGTTCAGAGTCAACCGGATAGGAGTTTTTAACACTGCTCAATACATAGTCAATGTATTTCACATCATCGGTTTGCGCATGGATATTCAGCGCATTCCACGAAGGAAGCGGCACGGTGTGTCCGCCGCTGATGCCGTTATCGGGAAAAGCGGAAACATAAACCAGAAGAAAACCACGCCGTTCGGCTAACTCGTGCCAACTGCTGTTTTCTGCAAACAGTTCGCCGGTGCAGCTGTATCCATGAATGGCCAGTACCAACGGCAGCAGCTTGCCGGTACGGAGTGCCGTAGGTTCGTATACGAACCATTCGCGCTGTCTGTTGTCTATCTCGGCGGTGAAGCGGTGAAGTCTCATGTCCTGCCATGTTCGAGCGGGTCGGAAATCGCCGTTGCCGATGCTCAACCACCGTTTGAAGCGGAGCACAAATTCTGCCATGCGGCGGTATTTTTCATCTGCTTCGGGATTCCATCGACCGGGTTCGGTGTGCCAGATTTCCACCATCGGCAGACCGTTCGGCTGGTCAAAATACTGCTTGAGATTTTGACGATAGATATATGCCGCATCGTTGTAAAGCTGTTCGTCGCTGACATCGGCTGCACGTTTCAGGCTGTCCAACAGAGGAGTAGCTTTGCCAATCAGCCAGGCCGGCATCGCCACATCCAGTTTGGACTTGTTTGCTTCTCGGTCAGAGCGGATGCTGCGGAGCTGTGCCATTAAATCCGGATGCAGGTCGTAGTCTCCATCCAGAGCGACAGCTGCAATCAATGCCGAGTTGAGCATGGCATATGCTGCTGCAACGTAAGCGCCGTTTCCGAAACCCATGCAGTAGTAAGTGGCTTCGTTCATGCTGAAATACACGCGGGCAATGGATTTTTTGAAAACCGCTTCGCTATAACTGATTTCGCTTTGAACATCTTTTTTATCCCAGCCACCGGAACGGGATTCAAGTACGATCAATGCGGCATTGGTCTGCTCGGCAACCGGCTTCCAGCCGCTGTTTTCCAGATAGTCTTCGGCAGATACGTTGTCATCCGGATACAGGAAGATGCCTGCGCCCGAAATTGGATAATGCTGAGGAATATACAGAAGGAACGAACGTGCTATGCCATCTATCTCGACTTCTTGCCGGATGCTTCCGGTAAAGAAGGGCTTAGTCGGATTCTGTGAGTCAACTGCCGGATAGGAAATTGGCTCCTTATTGTCAAGAAACATATTCAGATCACCAAGGGTATATACGTTGCCGTCGATATCCAGACAATATTCACGTTTCATCGTCTTCCCTCCCGTATTTCTTTTTGATGATATAAGCATACCGGTTTCTTACCAATTTTCCAATGCGGGTATTTTTTGATTTATGGGGGTGTTTTTTCGGAGTTGGCGGAGAGACGTAAAAATCACCCCATATTTGTTCACACTAAGAAGAACCGCCGACCGGAGGACCGATCGGCGGCAGAGAAGAGAGATGAGTCGAAAGATGCGGAGAATGATTTCAAAGTATGGTTTTGATCTTTGGATCAAAACCGGGTGCATAACGCGGCGGATCCTGTTGTGTGTCGACATCGTACAGGAATTGCAGATTAGCTGCGGCCCAAATCGGGTCATGCCGCCAGTCACCCTCTACGGCAATAGAGCCGGAGCCGAATGACTCGGCTGCGCTGCGCAGAGAGGGAGAAAGACAGGCTGCACCGTTATCCACAGCGTTGTGCATAGCTTTGCGCAAGGTGGACAAATATTGTTGGGCGTCCATCATTTCTGCGTTGTGGCCAGTGAAAATGCGTTTGCATTTATTGCCTGCGGCATCAAGAAAAGTCTCCAGAGAGCGCAGACAGCTTTCCAGTGAGTATCCGCTCAGTTGGAGCCATGCACTGTCCGGAATTTCACGGCGGTTGCTGCCAAACGAATCGGATGCAAACAGATCACCTGTGTTTTCATCTAAAACAACAACGCTGCCGGGGGTATGTCCGGGCGTAGCATAGATTTGCAGTACGGTGCCGCCGAGATCAAAGCGCATGCCGCCTTTCAAATCCTCAATATGGGTAAAGTCCAATCCGCAGTCCAATTGCTTCATAGATTTGTCAGCATAGGGAGCATAGACCTTACATCCGTATTCAATAAATTTTTCAGCTTGTGCAATATGGTCGGGATGACCATGTGCGATGAGCAGATCGACAGGAAGACCGCCGGTAAGTGCGTGACATAGCGCCGGAAGATCACCGTCATAGTCCCAGCCGGCGTCAATCAGTGCAGCGCGTTTTTGACCTATGATGAGATACATGCGGTCGAGATCGAAATCCTCAATACGGATGAGACCGGCAACCGTATCCGACGGTTCGCGCAGCAGAGAATGGCGGAATACGCCTTTGGGGCGGCAGGCAAAACGGTAGGTAAACGCAACAGTATCGCTCGGCTGCAGACCATCTGCCTGCGCAAAAGCGCGGATGGTGACGGATTCCACTCCGTCGGTATGTTTGACCGGAATCAGACCTGCTTCTCGGTGATAGACCGGACTGTTCGATGTCGGCTCGGTGCCGTCTGTTGTGTAGCGAATCACGGCATGCGGTGCCGCGCAGGAAAGATTAACATGAAGTGTGGACAGTTCGTAAGTACCTTCCGCCGGAAAAACGGACGGGATAGCGGTTTTTCCCATAACACAAAACTCCTTTGCCGTGTTGTAGGAGAGAAAATATCGGTGCCGGTTCTCTCACTGTAACCAGTATAGCAGACTGGCAGGCAGACAGAACAGGTCGTTTTTTAGATTCACAGGGGGTATCTTTTGAACCTGCCGTAAAAATTTGAATCATGAGAAGTTTTATGGTACTTTATTATTAGAAGAAGAGAACACCCGAGCAAAGAGAGGATGGGGAATAGCCGTGTTGAGAATTATCATTGCGGATGATGAATTTGATATTGTTGAGTTATGCCGTGCGCTGATCACCTATCCCGGTGCAAAGATAGTCGGTGAAGCGTGCAATGGCATAGATCTGTTGAAAAAGATAAGAGAACTCAATCCGGATGTTGTCATTACGGATATTTGTATGCCGGGCATGACCGGACTGGAACTGATCGAACGCGCCAAACAGGAATTTCCGACCGTAAACTTTATTGTGATGAGCGGCTATACCGAGTTCCAGTACGCGCAGACAGCACTGCGTTTCGGCGTATGGGATTACCTGCTCAAGCCGCTCAAAAAAGCCGAACTGAACCGAGCGCTCGAAAAGTTGGATCATGAACTGGGCGATCGGGCCGAGCAGCGGCAGGAGGCAGCCCGTGTACAGAATGAGCTGCAGGAGAGTATGGACATCCTGCGGGAGCAATATGTGCGTACTGTATGGGAGACCGGACATACGCCGACACGTTCCCAACGGCATGGCGGTGAGTTGTTTGTGCTGGATAACACAAAACTGCAGTGTGTGACCTTCTGCATTGACAGCAATTTTACTGCATCGTCCGATGAGGCCGGTTCACTGGTCAATCAGGTGAGCGATACGCTCGAGCACATTCGGGCGCTTGCACAGGAGCACAGCACTCTGCTATCGGCGTTTTCTGATCATCTTGATGCCGTATGCCTGCTGTCCTATTCCGCAGAGCAGGCTGAATCCGAAAGCGAGACGCTGCTCCGTGCTATCAGACAGGAGATTCGCAGCCTGAACAGCGTCAATCATCTGATCCATTTGACCGGTGCAGCAAGTAAGCTGTTGGACGGCGATACTGAAAATATTCCGACTGCGGTAGAGCAGGCGAAAACAGCGCTCAAGTGGCGTCTAGAAAAGCGGCAAAGCTCGGTACTGGTGTTCAATGAACAGACCGATGCTGCATTGCGGGAAATCGTCATGTTTTATACCGGCGAGTGGGAAAACTTGCTGAGTGATGCGGTGGAGCACATGAATACGGACAGCGCCGCTGCCCTCATTCGTCGGGTATGGAGCAAGTGGGAAAGCGAGAATATCGTACCAGGCAGCCGCTATTTTCTGCTGGAGCAGATGCTGTCCTGCCTCAATAATGCGGCAGAACAGCTGCCTCGTGATGAGCAGGCCCGGGCACCTCGGCTGCTGGAGCCGTTTGACGTACTGTGCAGCGGTTATTCCTGCGAAGAACTTGCAACACGTTTTGTAGAGCTGACAGCGCAGATGCTTGAGAACTGCCGTCAGTTTGTGCAAAATCGGGAGAATAATGTGATTCGACAGGCAAAAAACTTTGTGACACAGCATTATGCAGAGAGCATCTCTCTGGCGCAGGTAGCAAAGCATGTGTGCCTGAGCACATCGTATTTCAGCACGCTGTTCAAGACCGAGACCGGTGTTGGATTTGTCGAGTATTTGCAGCATATCCGCATTGAACAGGCGAAGAAGCTACTGAAGACCTCAAAGATGCGCATTGCAGATATTGCTGAGAAAGTAGGCTACCGCGATATCAAGTTTTTCAACAAGATTTTTGTAAAGGAAACTACGGTTACTCCGTCTGAGTACCGTAAATTCTATTCGTAAGGCTGGAAGCACCATGAAGTATTGGAAAGAGATTCGCAATCAACGAAGTGTATGGCTATTTGCGGGCGGCTTTGTGCTGTTGCTGGGTGTCATGACAGGAATGCTGTGCACGCTCGGCAGACGTGGCATTATACCAATATGCGGTATCACGACAGCTCTGCTGGCGATGACCATCAGCTATACAGCGGAACTGCGGTGTAATATTGGCAGACGACGTGCGTTGGAAAATATGCTGGCAGACGGCGATCCGGATTATTTTGAACCGGAGGAAAAAGACCGTCTGCTACACATGGATGATCAGGAAATGCTTGAGCAGGTGTTTGACAAGCTGCATGAGGTATCTATTTCACGAGCGCTGAAGACCGAAGCCGAGTTGCACGCGCTGCAAAACCAAATTAATCCGCATTTCCTGTATAACACACTGGAAATCATCCGCAGTCGCGCTATGCGGCGAGGTAGCGAGGATGTAGCGGAGATGGCCGAAGCACTTGGCATGCTGTTCCGCTACTGCATTAACAGCCCGGGCGAACTGGCTACGCTGGCACAGGAATTGGACAATGTACATCACTATTTGCTCATTCAGCGGTATCGCTATGGTGATCGCTTCACCTATGAGGAGCATATCGAGAATGAAGACGTAATGGACAGCAGTCTGCCGGTTATGACCCTACAGCCGCTGGTGGAAAATGCACTGTCACATGGTATTAACCGCCGAGTAGATGGCGGTAAGATCACCATGCGTGTGGAAAGTATAGGAAGTCGTCTGCAGATTTCAGTGGAGGATAACGGTGTCGGTATTGCGGAAGATGAGCTACGTCGTGTGCGCAAAAGTTTGCGGGAACGCAGCGGCCCGATTGAACGCAGAGCAGACAGTTCTCGGTCAACAGGTATTGCGCTGCGCAATGTCAATCGCCGTATCCAGTTTTATTTTGGCATACAGTACGGTGTGGATGTGGCCAGCACGCAAGATATCGGTACAACAGTTATCGTAACACTGCCACAGATGAGGGGAAATTAAACCATGAAACAGGAGATTCTTTATCTGGAGCAGATTGTTACCGCACAGCCGTCTGGACAGAATCTGGAGTATGTTTCCCTGTCCCTTCGGGCGGGTGAAATACTGGGTGTTACGGGTATCAGCGAAAGCGGTGCTTCTGTGCTGGCGGATGTGCTGTGCGGCAAGTTATGCCCGGCTTCGGGCACAATCTATCTGGATGGTGTTCCGGTCAGTTACCGTTCGGAGAACGAAGCCCGCAAGCTGGGAATTTACGAGATAACTCATCAGGCTTCCGTAGTGAATGGTATGACAGCGGCGGAAAATCTGGCAGTATTGCGCGGATTTTCGTGGAAAAATCTATTTTTACACCGAAAGAATATAGATGAAATGTCCAAACAAGTGTTTGAACACTATGGAATTGGCTGTGTGCCGCATGACCGCGGCAGCAGTATAACAAACGAGCAGCGGCTGGAAATCTCGATCTGCCGTGCACTGTTGTGCGGCGCAAAGGTGCTGGTCTGTCGGGAGGCTGGTGAGGGTCTGGATGGGGACGAACTGATACGTTTTGCCGCCTTTCTGCATCAGCTGCGGGATGAAGGCGTATCGGTCATTGTATTTAATTCCAGTGTATTTAAGGTGCTGCAATATGCGGACCGTATCGCGGTGATGCGCGGCGGCATGATATGCTGGGAACGTCCACGGAAGGATATGACTGCTTATGGTATTCATCAGCGCCTACGTATTTCACCAACGGGGATGTCTCCGAAGGAAAGGACCGTGCCGCGTCTGTATCTCTCGCTGCAGGAAATCAGTCTGATAGATAATGATATAGCGCCGTTTTCTGTGGATTTATACACTGGACGAGCCTCAGGGGTGCTGTGCTGCGGTTTAAATGGCAGGGGTATCATATACCGTATGTTTTCCGGGCAGGGGCAGACGAAAGGTATTGCCATGCAGGACGGCCGGATGTACCATTTAGCTGATTGGCGGCAGCGACATGCAGGTGAGATTTGCTGTATGGGACCGCGCTTTTGGGAGAAGGACGTGTTTGAGAATCTGACAGCGGCAGAGAATATCGTATTCCGGTCGATGAATCGTTTTCGTGAACGCGGTAATGTGATCAATCGTCGAATGCTGCGGCTGGCACTGCGTGATTTTGCAGCAGAGATGGGCTTTGATCCGGAAGGGTTGGACGTATATCCGCGTCACCTGTCCAGTCGTATGCGGGATAAACTTGTGCTGCTGCGTGTCATGTTTGCACCGGTTGGTCTGCTGGTATTGGACTATCCCTTTTATACCATTGATGAGCAGATTAAAGCAGAATTGCTGCACTGTATTGCGGTACTTCGCGCACGAGGAACCGCCGTGCTGTGGAGCTCCAATGACCGCTCAGTGCTGCAGGATAACTGTGAAAGTGTTACGGTGTTGTGAATAAAGCATGCCTTATATAAAATGAACTGCAGATAGCGTATAATTAAGTTCGCAAAAGCAATCACCTATTTTTACCGTCCATTAACCGTCCGAACGCTTTAGACATCATTGGATTTTTCCCAATTCCTAGCGTCCCGAAAGGCAGAAACCGACCAAAACGGGACGGTTTTACACGATATTTTGCCTATCGGAACAGTTTCATAAGCGCTACGAACCAAAAGGTCGGGGGTTCGAATCCCTTCTGGCGTACCAGATCAACCGGTTATTTCGTTTGAAATAACCGGTTTTTCTTATTTTCTGATACATTTAAGGCAACGCCGCAATACCATGACCGGTATGGCAGATGATTTTGAACACTGTAATTTATCCAAATAAATCGTTTCTTCTTTATAAGCCTAAAAAAAGAGATGGCAGAAGCATTTTTGCTTCCATCATCTCTTTTTCTTTATGTAACTTCTCGTATATCGTGTTGTGCTTGACACCTGCACGTTCTTTGACACCAATCACATCTTCGGCGTACTCACCGAAGATTTTGCGGTTGTCGATCTCGTAACCCTGTCGATTTTTTCTATATTCTTCATATGTACCTTGACTACGGATCCACATTTCAATGCCTGTACCAAATATCTCAGCAGAAACATCCCATCCTCCATCCGAAGACGGTTTGACCTCAGCCGTTCCCCTTTTCGGAGCTGTCGCCGGTCTTTGATCTGCACCAGATCAGGAAGTAAGGGAACGGCAGAAGTTCAAAAAGGAAAGAAAAATAAAAGGACGTACCATAAAAGTACGTCCCTTCCCTTATTCTGCTTCCTGCAGATAATATCCGATGCCTCGCTCGGAGATCAGCTCGGCCTTCGAGCCGACCGCACGCAGCTTGCGGCGCACAAGTGTCAAATAAACCTCGATGTTATTGTAGGTCGCGTCCCTGCCTGCTCCCCAGACCTTCTGGTGCAGCATTTCACGCGGCAGCACCTGTCCCGGTTCCCGCAGGAACATCTCTACAAGCTGCAGCTCCTTGCCGGACAGACGGACTTCGCCGTCATTGCTCGACAGCACACAACGGCCGCGGTCGAGCGTCAGATCGCCGGCGGTCAGGATTTCACTCTGCATCATTCTCGGCCGACGTGCCAGTGCATTGACATGCGCCAGAATCTCATCGCTCTGGCACGGACGCATGAGTACATTGTCCGCACCCGCATTCAGAATACGGATACGCGCCCGCGCGGTCGTGTGACCTGCCATGACGAGCAACGGTGTCATATCACCACTTTCTCGCAGAGAGCGCACCGCATCAATGGTCTTCTCATCCAGCTTAGTGGCATTGTACACGATTACATCATATATATTCTCCGAAATATCAAGCGTGTCGCTCTCCGGCTGCTGATCATACAGAATATGTTCATGCTTGAAAGTGGCGAACAGGCGCTCGTCCTGCTCTGCATTGATTAACAAAATACGCATGAGAACATCTCCTCCTATCGGTGTAACCATTGTGCCGAACTTGTGTGGATTTTTTGTGTATAGCTTATGGATAAATTGTTAAATTGATTCTTTCTCATCAAGCCGCCGTCAAGCGATGCTGCAACCGTTTTTCAACATTCACGGAATATAAAAAGGGAGAAAACAGCGTTTTCTCCCTTTTTCGCAATTTACAGAACAATAAGCTGCTTGGACGCATCGGTCAGATCAATGCAGCCGTCCTCAATGACGTACAGCATATCCTCAATACGCACGCCGAACCTGCCCGGCAAATAAATGCCCGGCTCTGCGGTGACGATACTGCCTGCCGGCAGCGGTGCTTCTCCGCGCGGAGAGGCAACCGGAGCCTCGTGGATCTCCAGTCCTACACCATGGCCAAAGCCGTGGCCGAAGGCATCACCGTAGCCTGCCGCCTCGATAATCTTACGGCCTGCCGCATCGACGTCCCGACCGGTCACACCGGCCTTGCAGGCGGCAATGCCTGCAAGCTGTGCGTTCAGCACCGTGTCGTACACCGTCCGCATCTCGTCGGTGACATGGCCGACCGCGACCGTGCGCGTCATATCCGAGCAGTAGCCGTCATAAATACAGCCGAAGTCCATCGTCACGAAATCGCCCGCTTGGATGGTCTTTTCACCAGGTACGCCATGCGGCTTGGAGCTGTTCGCGCCCGAAACGACGATCGGGTCAAACGACATGTTCTCCGCACCGTAGTGCAGCATGAGGTAGGTCAGCCGTGCCGCGATCTCCTTCTCGGTCACGCCGATCTTGATGTCGTTCAGCACCTCCTCAAGCGCCTGCTCGGCGATTCGCTGTGCCGCAACGATCTTCTCAACCTCGTCCTCTTCCTTGCACATGCGCAGCTGCTCCACACCATCCTCGAGACGGACAGCTGTCGCGTGCAGCGCCGTGCCCCAGGACATGAACTCCGCATAGGTAAGCGTTTTGTCCTCGAGAGCGACCTTTTTCGCGCCGTCCTCGTCGAGCAGCGCATTGATAAGCGCAGAATAGCTCTGGCCCGCCTTGATCTCGCGCACTTCAAAATCCTTGATGGCCGCGTGTGCCGCTTCGACATAACGGAAATCCGTGAAGAATACCGCCTGTTTAGCCGACAGGTACACCGCGCCTGCCGTCGAATGAAAGCCCGTGGCGTAGCGGCGGCTGATCTCGCTGGTCAGCACCAGCGCGTCATACGGCTGCTCGAGCAGCATGGCGCGCAGTTCGTTTCTTTTCATGGTAATCGCCTCTTAAATATTAGCCGATGATGGATTTTACCGCATCCACGGCGAGCAGATAGCTGTGCTTGCCGAAGCCTGCAATGACGCCCGCACACACCGGTCCGATGACCGACTTGTGGCGGAATTCCTCGCGCGCATGCACATTGGACATATGTACCTCCACGCAGGGCAGGCGCACAGCCGCAATCGCATCGCGGATGGCGTAGCTGTAGTGCGTGTACGCACCGGCGTTCATGATGATCGCATCGCAGTCCTCACGAGCCGCGTGAATGCGGTCGATCAGCGCACCCTCGGAG
This sequence comes from Butyricicoccus sp. OF27-2pH9A, assembly GCF_027693185.1. NCBI lineage: Bacteria > Bacillati > Bacillota > Clostridia > Eubacteriales > Butyricicoccaceae > Butyricicoccus > Butyricicoccus sp. OF27-2pH9A. The sequence continues at coordinate 117,864 of NZ_JAQEXK010000006.1, read as the reverse complement.
TTGGACTGAAACACCGCGCAATCCATCCCCAGCCGTTCGCACTTCTGTACAACCTCCGCATTGATGGATGCCAGTGTGTTCGAACCATAAATGCCCGGTTCGCGCTGACCGGTCAGGTTCAGGTTAGGACCGTGGATCAGTAATACCTTTTTCATACGTTTATACCCCTTTGCATAGTTCTACAAAGCGTCTCTGTAGGGCAAATGTCCTACTTTTTTACTTTTCTGCCTGAGCCATAAAGCACTGCTTCATGGCGAGTGCGTCCTCCGCCTGCGTTCCGGCGGATTCGCAGATAAACGTCGGTGCGTAGCCGCGTGCGGCGGTTTCCTCCGCGACCGGCGTGAAATCCGGACCGTATACCGTATCCGCGAACGTCAAATGGCGCACCTCGCCCTTATCGTTATACTCGATATGAGAAAAGTGGGCGTGCAGCTTGGCGGTACGCTCGTGACCGATGGTATTTTCCATCAGGTCGAACAGCGCTTTCACTTCCTCACGGGTGTTCATGTGCCCGCCCGTGCGGCAGTTGAGATGACCGAAGTCGATGCACGGCAGCAGGCGGTCATCGGCAGCCACCAGCTCGCAGACCTCCTCGGCGGTGCCGAGCACGCTCTTTTTGCCCATGGTTTCCAGACAGACCGTGCAGCCGGTCAGGTGGGCCTCATCCAGCGCACGCAGGATGTTTTTTACGTTTTCGTGCGAGTTGCGCATAGCGCGGTCACGGGTCAGCTTGCCCTGACCGCCGCAGTGCACGACCATGCGCGTTGCGCCAAGCGGCACGGCCAGCCGCGCGGTCTCCAGCACATAGCCGACGTTTTTCTCCATGCGCTCGCTCTCCTCGGACGAGAGATTGATGAAATACGGCGCATGAATGCTCATCTGAATGCCGTGCTGCTCAGCTGCCGCACCGATTTTGAGTGCGGTCTCCTCGCCGCAGCGTACGCCGCGTCCGCACTGATACTCAAACGCGGTCAGTCCCATCTGTGCGAGCCATGCAGGCGCATCCTCGCTTTTCTTGAAGCCTGCGGCGGCAAACGACTCCGAGTTGCCCGCAGGACCGAATTTCGGCTCAGCCATGATGTGCTCTCGCCTCCATTCTGCGCCGTCCGCGCACGATAAAACCGCGCTCAAGCTGATAGCGCACATTGATCCAGAAGAACCGACGGTCGAGCGTTTCGACATAGCAGGTCAGCGCGCCCGCGCGGTTGCCGCCGAACACGTCGGTGAAAATCTGGTCGCCGATGACGGCAATCTCGCGCATGGACAGGCCAAGCCGGTTTGCCGCCTTGCGGAAGCCGCGCGAAAACGGCTTTCCGGCATGGCTGATATAGCCCACACCGAGCGGCTCGCAGAACTTCCCTACCCGCTCGGGATGGTTGTTGGAGAACACCAGCACAGCAATGCCGGCATCCTTCAGCCGATCGACAAAGAGGTGCAGCGTATCGGGCGGCAAAGCAGCCTTGTGGGACGCCATTGTGCCGTCCAGATCGACCAGCACGCCGCGTACGCCGTGGGCAGTCAGCACCTCCGGCGTAATATCGTAAATCGAATCAAATACATAATCGGGAATCAGTTTGCTCATTCATACACTCCTGTTAATACCCGTATTCTAATTTAGCGTAATGCTACATATAGTGTAATGGAATTTATTCAAAAAGTCCAGAAAAGAAGCTGTTGCAAAACTACAGTTTTGCCGACAGGAGGAACGGACCGCGGGCCGTTCCAACGTATTTCTATCATCAAGGAGTTGACGATTATGGTCTACACGAAAAATCTTATTCTGGTATGCACCGGACGCGACACAACGAAAGCCGCTTCGCTCGGCATGCCGGTTTTGCAGCTTTGCCTTGGTATTTCACCGTCCGGAGCGCTGCAGCGGCTCAAGGTGTCCGCGGTGCAGCGGCACTGCCTGCTCGGCGTGACCGACCCGCCGCAGGCTATCAACTTCTGCAGCGCAGAGCGCATTGCCGCCGATCTGGTTTTCGAAGCGCGGCGTACGGAAGCGCCCGGCGTGTTCGCGGATTTTGAACACGACACGCCGCTGAACCGCCGTCTGCTGGCCGCATTCGACGAAGCACTGTACGATGCGGATATTCCGCTGTATGTGCCGCTCGAGTGCGGACGCACGCTGTCGCACGCGATACTCACGGTCTCCACCGCGATTTCGGGCGGCAGTCTGACCGAGTACATTTCCTCCCTGCAGGGCATTTACGGCGCGGCGCGGATTGCCGCGTTTCTGCAGCCGGTTTCGCAGGATTTCACCCTGCCGTCACCCACGCCGAACGGCGTTTCGCTCAGTGCCGCAGCAAGAGCCGCGCTGCTCGCGCAGACCGGTGCACAGCCGTTCTTTTCGCGCGAGCTGTGCGCGAAATACTTCACCTACATGAATGCAGACGGACAGGCACACTTTGTCCTGTACGACGATGACTCCACGCTGGCGGCCAAGCTGGCACAGCTGGCAGGCTGCGGCGTGCAGAATGTGTTCGCGCTGTTTCCGGATGCGGCAGGGCTGCTGAAGCCGCAGGCGTAAGGCAACACTGCACAATTAAGACTGCGGCGCTTTGCGGAAATTTTGTGCCCTGACTTTATAGCGGTCCCTTGCGCAGGCTCCGGTCGCGCTGCCGCTGATTCTACGGTAATACATCAAGTATTACCGCAAAACCGCGCCTCGTCAGTGCACAAAATCCACTCACAAATCGCTCTTGTTTAATCATGCAGTATTGCCTTAATCCGTCGTAATATGCGCGGTCGTGGCGCGTACCAGCTTGATGAGATCCGCCGGTGCACATTCGATCTGGAAACCGATCTTGCCCGCAGAGACCATCACGGTCGGGACATTGTTCACGCTCTCGTCAAACACGGTCGGGAACGCCTTTTTCATGCCGACCGGTGAGCAGCCGCCGCGTACATAGCCGGTAAGGCCCAACAGTTCCTTGACATGCACCATCTCGACCGACTTTTCGCCTGCCGCCTTGGCTGCTTTTTTCAGGTCAAGCTCCTTTGCGACCGGAATAACGAATACATGAAAGCCGCCCGATTTGCCTCGTGCGACCAGCGTCTTGAATACCTGATCGGGGTTCTGGCCGAGCAGTTCCGCAACCGAAACACCGTCTACTGCGTCCTTGCCGTGCGGGTATTCGTGCGGCTTATAGGTGATCTTGTGCTGCTCGAGCACACGCATTACATTTGTTTTATCCGAAGCCATATTGTTCGCTCCTATCTGCAATTTATACAAATATTATAGACTTCACTTGTGCGATATGCAAGGGAATATCGGAATTGAAAATTGAGAATGAAGAATGGAAAATTATTGCGGCGGTTGAATCAATACGTCGTTTGTAAATTCATTTGCACACGCATACCCGCAGGGGCGAACAGTGTTCGCCCCTGCCATCGTTAAATGGGTGCGGGAGCACACTGTGCTCCCCTACGGGGTAGACTGTACAGACATTGGACAACTGCGGTACCCATTTTGCCCGCCATTCATTCTCCATCCTCCATCCTCCATTATCCATTCTCAATTCAAAAAGGGAACCGAAATCGGTTCCCTTTTTGCTTACTGCTGCGGATTTTTCTTATGGAAGTTAAACTTCGGCAGCTTGATTTTCTTAAACAGGCCGGAAAGGCGGGCAGCGACGCTGTCGGTCAGCGAATAGTAAACCGGAGTGATAAACAGCGTTGCGATGGTGGAGATAACCATACCGGTCATCATAACAACACCCATCGGCTTCATCATCTCGGAGCCTTCGCCGCTCGAGCATACCATCGGCACAAGGCCGAGGATAGTGGTCATAGCGGTCATCAGCACCGGACGGACACGGCGCGGACATGCGTTCAGGATAGCCGTATTCTTATCCTCACCGCGCTGACGGCGCTGCAGGGTATAGTCGATCAGCACGATGGACGAGTTGACGACTGTACCGGCCAGAATGATAACACCGAGCAGTGCGACCATGGAAACATGATTTCCGGTCGGCCACAGCAGGATCATCGAGCCGAGCAGGCCGATCGGCAGGATCAGCATGATTGCAATCGGCAGCGAGAACGAGTTGAACTGTGTTGCCAGAATGAAGTATACCAGCACAATTGCCACCGCAAGGGCCAGCATCAGCGTACCGGTAGTCTCCGCGATCTGCGAAGCAGCGGTATCGCCTTCGCCGACCTCTACGCCGTCCGGCAGCTCGTACTTGGCAACAATGTCGTCAACGGCTGCCTTAATGGCATTGCTGTCACCGGATTCGCTTTCACCGGTGATGGTAACGGTCTCCTTCTGGTTCTTGCGCGCGATGGACTGCGGGCTGAGCTCGGTGTAGACATCCGCCACCATGGACAGCGGTACGGTGCCGCCGGTCATGGTCGGAATCTGCATGGAGCGCAGTGCGTCCAGACTGGTTGCTACATCCTCGTCGCCGGCAACGGTAACGTCGTATTCCTCACCGTTCATGCGGAGCGTGGTCGCGGTCGAGCCGGTCAGCTCACCGCGGACAAGGCCGCCGATGGTGGCCGCGTTCAGGCCGAAGCGCGAGGCGTTCTCGCGGTTGATCTTAACGGCAACACGCGGGGTCTGCTCGCCTGCCGAGGACTCAACATTGATGGCATCCGGCAGAGCGCTGATCTGGTTTGCCAGATCGTCTGCCGTCTCAGCCAGCCGGTCGTAGTCATCGCCGGTCAGCTCAACGCTGATGTCCGAATCCGTGGACATCGACATGGTGCTGCTGGTCGAAACCGTCAGTTCACAGCCTGCAATATCCTGCAGGTCATGGCGCAGCTGCTTGGCGATATCCGCTGACGAGCGGTCACGCTGATCGAGATCTACCAGCGAAATGGTAATGCTTGCGCCCGAGGACGAGGACATGATCGAGGTCGAAGAACCGGTCGAGTAGTAAATCTGCTCCATCTCCGGGATGGTATCAACTGCGATGGCCGCAATGCGGTCCTCGATGGCGGCAGTGTCCTCCATAGTCGAACCGTTCGGCATGGAAACCGTAACACTCACCTGACCCTCATCCATCTCCGGGATGAGCTCCATGCCCGCCTGACTGACGCTGAGCACGCTGACAATACAGATGACAACGGTCAGCGCGACGCCTGCCCAGCGGTGGGTGATCAGAAAATTCAGCGAACTGCGGTATGCACGCGACAGCGGCTTTTCGGTGATCGGCGTTGCGCCCGAGCCCTGCGGCTTGACACTCTTCTGCTTGGTGCTGCCGAGCAGGAAGTAGCACAGCAGCGGCACGAGCGTGACAGAAATGATCAGCGAGCTGAGCAGCAGCGCTACGATGGTGATGCAGAATTCCTTGAACATCATGCCGGCCATGCCGCCGGACAGTGCAATCGGCAGGAATACGGCAACCGTGGTCAGCGTGGAAGCGATAACCGCACCGATGACCTCGCCGGTGCCCTTGGTGCAGGCATCCATACGGTCGTAGCCGTCCGCTCGATAGGTGAATATGTTCTCCAGAACAACGATGGAGTTATCCACGATCATACCTACGCCGAGCGTGATACCGCCGAGCGACATCATGTTCAGCGTAATGCCCAGCACGTTCATAATCAGGAACGTAAACAGGATACAGCACGGCATTGCAATCGTAACGGCCAGCGTTGCACCGAGGTCGCGCAGGAAAAGGAACAGCACGATCGCGGCGAACAGCACGCCCATCCAGATGTTCTGAATAGCGTTATCAACCGTCATGTTGATATAGTCGGACTGATCCATAACGATATTCCACTGCAGGGAATCGTTGCTCTTAAGCAGGGAGTCAAACTCAGCCTTTGCCAGCTCGGCAATCTGCGCCGTATTGGAGCCGGACTGCTTGTTGACCGACAGGATGATACATTCCTCACCGTCAACCTTGGAGATGGCGTCCTGATCCTTCGGCTGCATGGAAACATCCGCAATCTGGCTTAGACGGACCACGCCGCCTGCCGGAAGCGAGATCAGAGCGTTCTTTACATCATCAATGGACGAATACTCGCCGTCCGTGCGGACAGCCAGCGTCTGCGAACCGTTATCCAGATCGCCGCCCGGAATGGCGATGTTGTCCGCGCCGAGCTGCTGACCGATGGACGAAATGGTCAGGTTGTAGCCCTTCAGGCGGGAGGCGTCCGTGTGGACTGCGATCTCCTGCTCGTAGCCGCCCGAAATATCAACAGACGCTACGCCGTCCAGACGCTCGAGCGCCGGCTGAATCTCGTCCTCGGCGATGGACTGCAGAGAGGCCAGGTCGTTGCCGCGCAGCGCGACCTGTACGACCGGCATGGAGTCAATATCAATCGACATAACGGTCGGGTCGGATGCGTCATCCGGCAGCTGGCTCTTTACCTGTGCAACCTTGTCGCGCAGGTCGGTCATTGCCTGATCCATATCGGTATCATTCGTAAACCGGATGACCAGCATAGCCATATTCTCGGACGAGGTGGACTGGAGCGTATCCAGACCGGACAGACCCGCTACCGCACCCTCGAGTTTTTTGGTTACCTGCTGCTCGATATCCTCCGGACCGGCACCCGGGTAAGTAGCGTAAACAACCGCTGCCGGAACCTCCATGGACGGCATGAGCGCCAGCGGCAGGTTCTGGAAGCTGTAAAAACCAAACACAACGACCAGTATGTACAGCAGGATGGTCATTACATGGTGTTTGATAAAGGTTTGTGCGAATTTCATGCGCGCTTAACCCTCCCCGCCGTCTGCGGCGTCCGAGGTGACGACATGCACGGCTGCACCGTCCGACAGATAGGACTGACCCTTGGTAACAACCCGGTCGCCCGCCTTGAGGCCGGAAACGATCTCGGTCGAATCCTTGGTAACCAGTCCGGTAGTGACGGTAACGCGGGTTGCGGCAGTGCCATCCGCATTTACGGTGAACACATACTGCTCGTTGTTGTTGCCGGTCAGGATGGACTCGGTCGGCACGGAAATCGTGCTTGCGCGGCGGTCGGTATAGAAGGTGACGGTAGCAAACGCGCCGATCGGCGGCTTGGTGCCGGACGGCAGAGAAACCGAAACGTCATACAGATTGGTCTGTGCATTGGCAGCCGCCGGCAGCGTGCTGACCGTACCGTTCATCGACTCCTTGGAGACAGCGGAAACCGTAACGCCTGCGGTATCGCCGACCTTGATGCCGGTGAATACGTCCTCAGCGACAGAAACCTGCACCTCAACCGCACCGTTCTCGGCAATAACCACGCTCGGCTGCGCCGAGGATGCCATGCCGCCGCGGTCTACGTTTACAGCCGTAACCGTACCCGAGCACGGAGCGGTTACCGTGCCAAGGCTTGCCTGCTTGTTGATCTGGTCCATAGACGCCTGAATCTGCGCCAGAGACGCGGACTGCTGGGCCTCAGCCTGCGCGACACCTGCTTGCGCCTGCGTCAGTGCCTGCTTAGCCTTGGTCAGATCCTGCTCGGCAGCCGCACCGGCTTCGAGCAGTGCTTCCGTGTTGCTGACCGCCAGTTCCGCCTGCTCCACACCGACCTTTGCCGATTCAATCGCACGGTCGGTCGCGGTCTTTGTGGCGCTGTAGGATTGCTGCAGCGAGCTCATCGTCGAGGTAACCGTCGAGGTATCCACCGTAAACAGGGTCTGACCCTTGGATACGGTGTCGCCTTCGCTGACGTTCAGCGTCTGCACCTGACCTGCCAGCAGCGGGAACACCTGCACCTCATTGACGGCGGCAATCTTGCCATTCAGCGTGTACTCCGAGCTCATCGCACCCGAGGTAACATCGGTTACCTCAACCGCAGTGCTGTTTGAGCTTTCCTCCTCGGTTTCCTCTTCCTTGCCGCAGCCTGCACACAGTACCATCGCACCGGCCAGCAGCGCCGCAAGGATTCGTTTGCTATTGCTCATCGGGGTCCTCCAATTCATTATACATATCTGCTATATTCGCAAAAACGGTCAGCTTATCAAGTTGTTGCCGTAATTACACCGCGTTTTGCCCACTGATAGGTGTTGTAGGCGGTCAGCAGATCAATACGCGCTGCAACCTCGGTCTCCTGTGCGGTGGTGAAGGTATCAAGCGCATCCGTGTACGCCATCTTGGAGATCATGCCGCGCGTGTACTGCACCTGGCTTACCGTAAATGTCTTTTTCGCCTGTGCGAGATCGGCATCCGCCGCAGCAAGTGCGGTCTGCTTCTCCTGCAGGTCGGTATACAGCTTGCGGAAGGAAGCGGTCGTGCTCTCCTTCTGTGCGTCGCGGTCGATCTTGGCTGCCTGATAAGCATACAGCGTGTTGGTCTTGTTGTTCTCGTAATCGTCGGATGCGGTCTGCATTGCGTACTCCTTGGAGTAGATCGCGTAGCTGTTCTTGAGCGCCTCGGCAAGATCCTTGTTATAATCAATGGAGGTGACCTGCTCGGCGGTTACGACCGGAAGATCGCTCGTTTCGATCTGTGTACCGGTGGTATAGCCGCACTGGATAGCGAGCGTGTTGGTCAACGCCTCTACCTGCGTGGTCAGCGATGCCTTGCCGGCAACGGCGCTCTCACGCTGTGCCTGCAGGCTCTTGAGCGTATTTACACCGGTCATACCCAGCTTTACCTGCTTCTGCACAGTCGCAATGTTGCGGTCGAGCTGCTGAATGCTGCGGTTTGTCTGGTTGAGCGTATACTTCATGCCGCGCAGAGAAATGTAGGTGTTTTCCGCACTCAGGCAGATCTCATCGGCTGCATTCTGCATCTGACGGCGGGTGTGATCGACCGTTTTCTCCTGATCTTCCTCTGCGTCGTCCTCGTCGTCGTCGAGGTTCCTGTACGAAGCCTCAGCGGCTGCCAGATTGCGCTGCAGGATGGAAATCTGGCTCTCAAGCGTCTTGCGCAGACCGGCGTTTTCCTTTTTGCTGGCATCCAGACTGTTCAGCGTTTTCTGCAGCTCCTTGATCTGCTTCTGGTAGGACGAAATCTGCTCAGAAAGCTGGAAATAGCTTTCGATGTACTGGTCACTTACATCGGTCTTTTCCGCGCTGAGCACGGTGTTGTTGTTCGCCTTGATGGTGACGTTGTTCTGGCGGACGGTCTCCTCCAGCTTGTCAAACGTCAGCTTGACCGGCGCCGTCGGCTGGGTCTGGGTGGTGCCGGTGGTGTTCGTCGCGGTCTTGGTATCGGCGGCAAACGCCGGTACGACCATGCCGCACAGCAGAGCAGCAGAAAGACCGGCTGCAATAGTTCGTTTCATATTGTTTTCTCCCTTCTGTTATGCGGCTGCGGTGGTGATAAGTACGCCTTCCTTGGCCCATTCGTACTGGTTATATGCGGTATACAGCGACAGATACGCGCTTTCTACATTCAGCTTTGCGGTCGTTACGGCATCCTGCGCCTGCTGATACGCCAGCTTGGAAATGATGCCCTTCCTGTACTTCACGGTCGCGGTTTTCAGGTCAAGCTCCGCCTGTGACTGTGCGGTTCGCTTGGCTGCCAGAGTCGTCCGGCAGTCCTTGACGGTCTTGTAGGTGCTGTCGAATGCAGCCACTACCGACTCCTTGGCCGCCGCCAGTGCGTCCTCAGCGGACTTGACCGCCTCAGCGGTACCGCTGATGTTCTTGTCGTACGAGTTATACGCGCTGCGCACAGCGTCCTGCTTCTGCCAGATGAGGAAGCTGTTCTTCTGCGCCTGCTCCAAATCCTTATTATAAGACATCTTATCCAGATTGCCCTCGTACAGCGTCTCAAAGTCGGCCGGCATCACGATGGTGTTCGCGTCCAGGCCGCACATCAGCGCAACGCTCGAACCGAGGTTTTCGCGGGTGGTCTCCAGGGTGTCGATGGACTGCGCCAGCTTGTCGCGCTGATTCTGCACCGTGTCAAGCTGCAGCTGCCCAATCATGCCGAGTTTTCTCTGCGTTTTCAGCACAGCCAGATTGCGGTCCAGCTGTGTGAGCGTTACCTGCAGGTTTTCCTTGGTGTAGCCCAGATTTTTAATGGTAATCAGCATGGTCTGTGCACCGAGCGCCAGCTGACCGGAGACGTTTTTCGCCTGCTTGCGCAGCGTGTACGCCGCGTCATCCAGCTGGGACAGCATGGCCATTGCCTGCTGCATGCCGCTGACGGCGTTCTGGTTCAGGCTGGTCTGGTAATCCTCTAATACCTTTAACTGTGCCGCATAGGTCTTATAAAGATCACTGGTCTTATCCAGTCCGTCCATGGCCTTTTTCATATCCTCAATCAGTGCAGCGTAGATTGCTATCTCGCTCTCGCCGGTCGCACCGGACGCCGAACCCGACATATACGAGCTGCTGTCCAGCGAAGCTGCCGTTTTGTTCAGCATTTTCACCGTGTTATTGTCGCTCTCTACGGTGCGCTTGACGCCCAGCAGGCCCATTTTCTTGACGGTATAAGCCGCCGGTTTGCTCTGCGTGGTGCTCATCCCGGTCTGCGACGCTGCCGGTTGTCCGGTGCTTACCGCGCCTGCAGGCCATACAAATCCGGCGCACAACACCAGAGACAGCAGTGTGCGCTTCCAGTTTGCTTTCATATAGGCTCCTTTCTCACAACAATTCCCGTGTGATAATGCTGGTGTGAATGTATTCGATGTTCTGCCGCGGCGACTCTCCGGTACGCAGTGTATGCGCCAGCACTTCGATCGCCCGCGTCGTCTGCGCCGAAAAATCCTGATCGACGATGAAATCCAGCCGTCCGTCCTCCAAATACTGGCGCGCATGCGGCGTCAGATCGTGACAGACAACATGAATGCGCCGATTGGGCTTTGCGCGCTCGAGCGCGTCCATACAGCCGCGCACGGACTCATTTGCCATATAAATACCGCGCAGACGCGGGTTCTGCCGCACCTGCTGCAGTACGCCGTCGTAGGTCAGCTCATACTGCTCGACGCTCTCGATGACGTTGACGTTTACATTATCGTCAAAAATCTCATGCAGACGGTCAAGGAAGCCGCGCACACGCAGTCCGTGTGCCGTGAATTCACGGTTGCCGGTGACGACGAGCACATCCTGTCCCTCAACGTACGGTGCAAGCAGTCCGGCGGCAATCCGGCCGGATTTGACCATGTTCTGTCCGATATGATACAGGCGGCGGCTCTGCCGCACATCCGAGTCGCAGGTAACGACCGGAATGCCGATTGCGACCAGCCGGTCGATCTCCTCACTCATCGCTACCGTGTCCGGCGCGGTGACAATGAGACCGTCAATGCCGCGCTCCTCCATGCGTCCGATGGCCTCGAAATACGCACGGTGCGAGCGGTTTTTCAGCTCCTCCACCAGCACATTTACATCATTTAATCCGCGGTTGTGTACAGCCACGCGAATGCCCTCACGCATCCGGCGGATGAAAAACGCATCCCAGCTCGGCAGAATCACGCCGATGTGGAATGCGCCGTGTCCCACACGGGCGGCCTGCCGCTGCGACGGCGTTTTGTAGCCGTATTCGCTGATTATTTTCTGCACGCGCTCCCGCACCTCCGGCGCTACATTCGGTCGGCCGTTTACAACTCGGTCCACTGTTCCACGCGATACGCCGCACTGCTCTGCGATCCACTGTGCAGTTACCTTCATAAGATATTCTCCTTTTCAGGCATCCATGTATCCTCTTTTATCCCTAAAAGACACATTTTTGCCACAATACGTTCATATTTTATCATAGTGCAGTAAAGCGCACAAGCGTTTCACCGCATTTTAGACACCAACGTGCAATGTGTTGCATTTTCCTGTGCATTTTCTATTTTAGCACAATGCACGGATATTTTGCACGATTTTTTTGCGCTCCGCTTTGCTATTTTTCACCAAACAGAAGCCTCAAAATTGGGCGGTGCGCTGAAAAATACGCTGCACCCTTGAAGCACACCCGCAAGTGGTTTATAATAGAATCACCTTATATAAAAGGAGAGAATTCCAATGGGCATTTTGAAAATTGGCGTTGTAGGCTGCGGCCGAATCGGCAAGCTGCACATTAACAACCTGATCAACTCCGTACCGGGCGTTCAGGTAGTAGCTGCTGCTGACCCGATGCTTGATAAGTCCGGCGCACGCGAGTGGCTGGCAGAGCGCAAGATCACGGGCGTATCCACCGACTTTATGGACGTTATCAACAATCCTGAGGTAGACGTAGTATTCGTTTGCTCCTCCACTGATACGCACTGCGATGTTTCCATGGCAGCAGTTCAGGCTGGCAAGCACGTATTCTGCGAGAAGCCGATCGACTATGATATCGACAAGATCAAGAAGCTGCTCGCACTCGTTGAGGAGAAGGGCGTTAAGTTCCAGGTAGGCTTCAACCGCCGCTTCGACCACAACCACAAGGCAGTTGCAGACGCAGTTAAGGACGGCACGATCGGCGATCCGCATATCGTTATCGTTTCCTCCCGTGACCCGGAGCCGCCTCCGGCTTCCTACGTTGCAGTTTCCGGCGGTATCTTCTACGATATGATGATCCACGACTTCGATATGGTTCGCTACGTAACCGGTTCCGAGGCTGTTGAGATCTCCGCTGTTGGTTCCTGCCTCGTTAACCCGAACCTGCAGGAAGAGTCCGGCATTCCGGATGTTGACACCGCTGTTGTTACCATGAAGATGGCTAACGGCTGCATCGCTGTTATCAACAACTCCCGTCAGGCAGTTTACGGCTACGACCAGCGCGTTGAGGCGTTCGGCTCTAAGGGCATGGCTTCCGATGCCAACGACCTGCTGAACACCACCACCGTACTGACCAAGGACGGCGCTCACTCCGAGAAGCCGCTGTGGTTCTTCCTCGAGCGTTACAACCAGGCATTCATCAACCAGGTTATCTCCTTCGTTGATGCAATCAACAACGATACCCAGACTGCTGTCGGCGCTATCGATGGCCTGCGTCCGGTTCTCATGGCTAAGGCTGCTACCGAGTCCTGCCAGGCCGGCGGCGTGTTCGTCAAGGTCGGCGAATAACTCTTCTTAGCATTTCTTTCTTCTTTCTATATTTCAAATTAGAAAAGCAGCTCCAAATGCTTTTCATTCCCTCAAATACAACAGCAAGGCATTTTTTGAAGTGACCTCTAAAAGTCAGACAAAAATTGTTCAAGCGACTGAAAGGGCTTGCTGCCTGTGAATTACAGGCGGCAGGTCCTTTCGCTTTGCCTTGATTCTGCGGTTGCTGCAGTAGTCCTGACACTCCATCCGTTCCTGCTTGAAGTATTCTGATGTCAGACTTTACCGCAGGGTTTGCCAACCTTAGCGCACCGAATCTAACGCAAACCGCCTTGTAAACAACTCCGAATACCATCTAAATATATCTGTAGGGTGTCCCGCCGTTTGCAGGCTTTTTCTTTACTCTACATCTTCATTCTATATACCATTCGTTATATTTTATCTATATATAACAAAAGAGTGCTGTTCCCCAAACAGCACTCTTTTCCTTAATACTGATACTTTTTCCGTCCCTTGACGAGAAAAAACACCGAAACCATCACACCAAGCGCCTCTGCTACCGGAACAGCCAGCCAGATGCCGGTTTCCTGCCAAATCAGCGGCAGGAACAGCAGCATCGCCACGAGGAACACAAGCGTGCGCGAAAACGAGATGATCGCAGACACAAGACCATCCGAGAGCGCGGTAAACAGCGAGGACGCGAAAATACTCGTGCCCATGAGCAGGAAGCTGACCGCATAAATCGGAAAGCCGTGCATGGCAATCTCGTACACACTGCTGCCGCGCGGCGTAAACAGGGTCAGCGCCGGCTCGAGCGTCAGCCACGAGAGCAAATATGTGCCGAGCGAGCACGCCAGCACAAACGTTATGCAGATGCGGAAGATATGCCTCAGCTGCGGGATATTTTTCTCGCCGAATTTGTAACTGATAACCGGCGCGACGCCCATCGAAAAGCCGAAATACACCGCCGTAAACACAAACTGGAAGTACATTGCAATCGTGATGGCGGCTACGCCGTCCTCACCGCGGTAGCGCATGAACAGCGTATTGAACACGAACGTGGTGATGGCGTTCGCAATATTGCTGACCATCTCAGATGAGCCGTTGCCGCACGCGGCGGCCAGTGTTGCGCCGTCAAATTTGAAGGGCACAAAGTACAAACTTCCGGTGCGGTTTTTGGTGAAATACACCAGACCAACGATGGACGGCACGCAGTAGCCGAGGCAGGTGGCGATCGCCGCACCGGCAACGCCCATGTTCATCGGGCCCATGAACAGCCAGTCAAGCACCACGTTTGTAATGCCGCCGCCCACCGAGGTCAGCAGACCCAAGCCCGGCTTGCCTGCGGTGACGAACAATGTCTGGAAGGCAGTCTGCAGAAACAGCATGGGTGCAAACACCAGCTGAATGCGTGTGTAAATACGGCAGTCTGCCCACTGCAGCTCACTCGTGCCAAGCAGACGCAGGACGGGGTTCAGAAACAGATTTCCAAACACGGTGAAAATCAGGCCGATGCCCAACGCAACCGCAATCAGCATGGTGAAGTTGCGGCGCGCCTCGTCTGTGCGTCCCTCTCCCTGCCGGCGGGCGATAATAGCGCTGCCGCCCGTGCCGAGCATAATGCCGGTAGCCATCTGCAGGCAGTTGAGCGGAAACGACATATTGATTGCGGAAAGCGCGGTTGTGCCGGCAAACCGCGAAATAAACATGCCGTCCACGATGGTGTACATCGACAGCAGCATCATCATTGCAATGTTCGGCAGTGCGAATCGGAGCAGCGATGCGGCGTTGAATTTGCGCGCAAGCGCGTTATTCTGCTCCATTGCGAATCTCCTTTTCAAAAGAATCGGTAAATTTTCGGGTCATTTCCACCATCATGGCGAACTGCTCAGTGCCCATGGCAGCGGCGGCGCGTTCCTCTGCGCGATACAGACCGCCCAGCTTATCCGCTGTGTAGCGTTTGCCGGATTCGGTCAGGCGCAGCGGCTTTTCCTTGCGGCCGGATACGCTCACCTTTTCCAGATAACCGGCCTGCTCCAGCTCCTGCACCACTGTATGAATTGTCTGCTTGGGCAGCAGGCACATCTGCGCGATTCCTCCTTGTGTCATCTCCGAAAACTGATCTAACATATACAGCACCGTTACTGTACTGGGTTTCATGCCGCTGTGCTTCGCCCAGATATCGTACAGCTCATCCTGTCGAAAAATATATGCGCACAAGTCGTTCATTTGTCTGCGAAAATCCATAATGCACCTCAATAGTCCTAAATCGTACCACGTCATTATAGTATGATTTAGGACTATTGTCAAGTAAAAGAAAAGCAGACCCGTAAAAGAGTCTGCTTCAAATTTATCCCATCAGCATGGTCCAGAGTGCGCTGAACGGCATAACGAGTATCAGCGCGGGCATGAGATCGACCAGCGGCACGGATTTGATCTTGGAGACACGAAAACCGGCCGACATAGTCAGCACGCCGCCGCACGCGGACAAATCCGCGAACATTTCCGGTGTGAGCACACCGGACAGCAGCCGTCCTGCGATAAACACGCACAGGAGAATCACGCACTGCGGCAGCGGGATAGCGCAGATGGCCTTGCCGAGCGTGGACGCAAAGATCATTGCAGTGAACAAGTCCAGCACGGACTTTGCAAACAGCAGGTTCGGATCGCCCGCGATGCCCTCAGTCAGCGTGCTGTACCACCCGAAGCCCGAGCAGCAGAACAGTGCGACCGCCGTGATGTAGAACTCCATATCAATATTATCCCCGCCGAGGTGCATGGTTTTGACCAGTCGATGAAAAAACCGGCTTGTCCAATCCTCAAGGTGCAGCAGGTGCCCGATGGTAAACCCCACCAGAATCGCCAGCACGACCGCTGTCATGCTGACCGCCTTGATGATGGAATTGATACCGATAGCGATCGAACACATGCCGAACAGCGTCGGCAGGTGCTCTTTCAGGCTGTTCGGCAGGACGTGTCCCAGTGCGGAACCGATCACGCCGCCGGCCAGCACCGAGATACAGTTGACAATTACTCCGATTGGCATAGGATTTCCTTCTTTCTCTTTCCCCTTCTCCTCTATTTCCCATTTTACCGTAGAAAAGCGTCTTTGGCAAGCAAAAGAAAACCGCACAGCCGAAGCTGTGCGGTTTTTGTTGCATTTTCGCTTACTTTTCCACGTTTTCGCAGAAACGCATGAGCATTGCCGCTACTTCCGCGCGGGTCGCGTAGCCCTTCGGGTCCAGCTTGCTGCCGGACTTGCCGTTAACAACGCCAGCCGCATTCGCCCACTGGAGCGCCGGAACAGCATAGCTGCTTACGCTCTGCGCGTCCGTATAGCCGTCGAGGCTCTTCGCGCCGGAAACGTCATACTTCTTGTTCTGTGCGTAACGGTACAGCATAGCTGCCAGCTGCTCGCGGGTGATGTTCACCTGCGGGTTGGTGCCGTCGGATACGCCGTTCGCCTTAGCCCAGTTCATACCCTTTTCGTACCAGACAGAGCCGCCGGTGGTGTCCTCGCCGGCATGGCGTGCCAGAACCGTCATCAGCATGCCGCGGGTGGTATTAGCCTTCGGAGAGAAGGTATTCGCTGCGGTGCCGTTCATCATGCCCTTGCCGGTTACATAATCAACCGCGGAAGCGAACCAGTCGTTCGCGGAAACGTCGTTAAACTTGGTCTCGGACGGGGTTTCGGTGGCCTTAACATAGCTTACGCCAACCTTCACTGCGGAAGCAGGCATGGTGAAGGTGTAAACCGTGTCGCTCTTCTTAACGGTGGAAACGGACTTGCCGGAGCCGTCGGTAACGGTCAGCTTATCCAGCTTGTAGCCCTTGTCCGGGGACAGGGTAATGGTAATGGTAGCGCCCTTTTCCGCGTTGGACGGAGAAGCATTTACGCCGCCGTTGTTGACCGCCGAGGTGGTTACCTTGTAGGTCGTCTTGCCGGAGGAGCTGCCGCCGGAGGAGCTGGAGGACGGCTTGGTGTAGGTAACAACAATCGTGTCGTTCTTAACTTCCTTGGTGCAGTTGCTGCCAACCGTTACATTAGCTTCATCAAAAGTCTTGCCATTGCGATTGATAGTCAGGCTCTTGCCTGCAACCGTAACCTTTTCAGTGCAATCCTTCTGCAGAACGATAGTAGCACCCGTCTGTGCTGCATCGATAGCATTCTGCAGGGTAGTGTACTTATTATTGCCGATTACAGCAACAGACTGCGTGGTCTTGGTAATCGTAAAATCAGAGAAACCGTCAGGATTGTTAAACTTTGCAGTGTAAATATTCTTATCTACGCCATCTACCTTTACGGTATTCACCGAAACATCTGCATTGTACTCGTGACCCTTATGCTGTACATACAAACTATCAGTGTTAGTTACAAAACCATCCGGGAGCTGAACCGATACCGGAGTTTCGTTGGAAACCGGCAGCGTATCACCAGTAAACTTCTGTTCCTGATTGTCAGTACCTACGACAACAATATCATACTTCGGAGTAATATTGAGCTTATAGGAATCCGCACTGTACTCCTTAGGCGTTACTTCCAGATATGCGCGAACTTCAACTCGATCTGCCTTTGTGATATTTGTTGCCTTCTCTGTATACTGCTTAGCATCAACTTTGTCTGCAACAACAGCCGCTGCTTCGCTAATCTTCGGTGCTGCAACTACCTTAGCAGCTGCATCAACCTTTGCAACATCAGCTTCATTAACAACGCCTGCTGCGCTTTTAGCCTCTGCTGCACCAACATTCGGAATTACCTCAACATTTTCGTCGAGAATTTCCTTTACCTCAAAAAGGTACGGAGACGCATGCTTTACAGCTGCATATTTATAACTATCCTTGACGCTATCCGCAAGGTACTTAGACGGATTCTCAGTGTAGAGACCACCAGAAATTTTGAGCGATACTGCTGCATTTGTTGCAATACTGCCTGCAAACTTACCATTAGTAACGGTCAGATTACCCGCATTATAATTGCTGTTGTACTTCCAGTTTTCCAGTGCATGATAACCGTCTGCATCAAAAGTACCGCCATTGATGGTTGCAATATTATTATTCTGTACAACAGCCTGCGTAACATTGCTGAACTCGCCGTTATTAATGGTAAGTGTTGCGTTATCATCATTCTTGATGGTGTTGATACCGCCGGAGAATTTACCGTCATTGATAGTTAGTTCCGGTGCAGCATGTCCTACACCCTCAATATAAGCAGTTCTGTCGCCCTTTTGCGTATCAGAATAATTGTAGTAGCCATTTGCTACCAAGCTGGAGAAATGACCGGAAGAGTATACTTCTACACCCTCATTGATGGTCATAACACCATGGTTCAGAATGTTATAATAGCTGTTGCCGCCCGAGCTGGAAGTAGTATTCGCCGCTTCTGCGCTACGAGTGTACTTGCCGCCATTCAGAGTGGTAATACCATTATTGTAAACAGGAGCTTTCGCATTAGTAACATTATCAACAATGCCCTTGCCCTGCACCGTCAGAGTTGCACCCTTGGTAACAGTAATGGTATCGCTCTGAACATTGGTCAGCTTCTTGCCATTCAGGTCGAGAGTAATGGTCTTGTCAGCCGGAATAACAACATCTTCCGTAGTATCCTGTACGAGTTCAATGGTATTGCCATTCGTTGCCTCTTCAACAGCATTTGTTACCGTAGAATAGTAGGTATTACCATTCTTTGCAGCTGCGTTAATCGTGCCAGAAACACTACCACCCTCAGCCAGAGTTACCTTACTCGGGCCAGAAGTAATATAGCTGGCAGAACCCAAGTTGTAGCTAAAATCGTTAACTACGCGCATCTTACCCTTGATTTCTGCGTTAATCGTAATGTCGCTGCCTGCGCCGGAGTTAATATTACCCGTATAACTACCGCCATTTACAGTGACTATCTGCTTTGCAGTAGACTTATCTGCGCGACCAGAAGAAACAGCGTAAGAACTACCAGAAATTGTACAATCATTCAGAGAAGTGTTAGAATCATAGCTTTGCTTGCTATCTGCCCAGCTTGCAGCCATTACAGCCGTACCAGATTTAATCGAACAATTATTTGCCGTAGCAGTACCCCAGTTCTGCAAACCAGATGGTGCCTGATTATTGCCATATACATCCGGTGCAGTCAAAGTGCAGTCATTCATGATAAGCGTTGCAGTTTCTTCATTCTTAACTACAATGTAATTACCTTGTACCTGTACATTGTTCAATTCCATCTGACCGTAGTTGCGGACAGTCGAATTGGAACCCTTTACATCGTCTGCACGTTTAATCGTACCATTTTTGACAATCAACTTGCCCGTGGTTGCACCATTACCATTTTCATTAGACAGTGCATAATCGCTATCAGAACCAGTCAAAGTATAATTGTTCAAATCCAGCGTTACAGTCATACTCTGACCGCTGAACTTTGCACGACTTGATACAGTAATATTGTCAGTCAACTTAATAACTGTGCCATCCGTGGCCTCCGTCAGCGCAGACTGCAAATCAGTAGCAGTGCTTACTTCCACAGTCGAAGAAACTTCGCTACCATCCGCCGCAAATGCCACCGGTGCCATGGTCAGCACCATCATCACAGCGAGAAAAGCCGATAACAATCTTCTTTTCATGTTTATCCTCCTCGAAATTGTTTTTTCCGGCATAATCGGTGCCGTTTAGCCTTTCCTTTGCAAAATTTGTACTTAGGAAGGTTTTGTGTCTGAGGGCGAGTACCTCAGACACAAGGGTACCCTTGTGCCGCTTTATTGCCTACATCATACCACCGTTTTACATTTTTTGCAATGCCATTTATCACAAAACTTTGTCGATTTTGCGTCGTTTTGGCATAATTATAACTTTTTCATTGCTTTTGCACAATTAAAATTGCCAGCATTTATACATTTTTACCACCGCCGCTTGTATTTTGCGCCCGGTTATGCTATGGTAAACGCAGTAATTTGGAACATTTGTGTTCAACCGCTTCTGAGTCCGTTTTATCGGACACCCGATATGCGATACTCAAAGCATGAAAAGGAGGCATGGCATATGAAAAAAGACGATTACGGCTTCTACGGCAAGGGACTTGACGGCTATGTGCACTACCGGCAGGGCATGCAGGAAGCGGCGCGCAATGCACCGAATGCGTCCGGCGGCCGCCGGCCTGTCTCCGCGGAGCAGAAAACAACCGAGCCTGCACCGAAATCCGACGAATCCGGTCAGATCAGCAAGTGGATCCTGCAGCATCCGCTGCATACGGCGTGCATGATCAGCTGGTTTATTGCGCTGACCTGCGTGATTATTGAAAGCCTGGGCGAACCGTCCATCCAGTTTATGGCGGCAACGGCTGTCATCTGCGTGGTTGCCCTGATTTTCCTCGGCATAGAGGTTATCAACTTTATCATCTGGTTTTTCAAAAACTGCTGAGCACCAAAAAACGAGCCGACAGCATGGCTTTCGGCTCGTTCTCTCTTTGTTGCTATACCTGCGGGAAACGCATATCAGTATCCCTCCGACCGGTTTACGACATTTTTCAGCGGGTTTCCGGTCAAATACCGCTCCAGATTGTCCATGCAGATATGCCATATCGTGTCCTGCACGTCCGCGTTGCCGCCGAAGCTCGGGCCTGCGATATGCGGCGTGAGCAGCACGTTCTCCATGCCCCACAGCGGGCAGTCCGCCGGAAGCGGTTCGGTCTCGAACACATCGAGTGCGGCGCCGCCAAGGTGGCCGTCCTGCAGGGCCGACACCAGATCGTCCGTCCCCGCCAGACTGCCGCGTCCGACATTGACCAGCACCGCGCCTGCTTTCATCGCGTGCAGACGCTCCGCAGTCAGCAGACCCGCGGTCTCGCGCGTGTTCGGAAGGCAGCCGATGACGATGTCCGCCCGCGGGAGCAGAGCGTCTAACGCATCGAGTGTATGCGCTTCCTCGAAGTCTGCCGGTACAGCCGAAACCGCTGTGCGCTTCACGCCGAGCACAGCTGCGCCAAAGACTTTCAATCGGCGGGCCACATTCGCGCCGATGTCGCCCATGCCGAGTACAAGCGCGGTCTTTCCGGAAATCGTCTCCGCATGGTCGTATTTTTGCCAGATATGCGCCTGTTTATTGCTCCAGTATCGTCCAAACGAGCGGTACAGCGCCACCAGACTGCCAATCGCGTACTCCGCGATGATCGTGCCGAACGCGCCGGATGCATTCGCCAGCACCACGCTCCGCGGCAGGTTTTCCATGCGCGTGTACTTGTCCGCGCCCGCCCAGGTCAACTGCAGCAGACGCAGGTTTTCGGTCTGCGCCAGCTGGGCTTCACTCGGTTCGCCGAAAATAACCGCAGCCGCGCGAAGCTGCTCTGCGGTCGGGTGTTCGCCGTTCTCCGCGAACGTGAACGCGCACCGCGTACCGAATCGGGTATTTAACGTCTCACGCATGGTCAAATCGCACTGTGCGAGCACCAAAACGGATGTTTTTTCGTTCTGCATTGTGTTTTCTCCGTTATCTGTCAGAATATTTACAATTATATAGTACGGATTTCCGGTTTTCAACAATGGGATAATAAAAAGCATCTGCATGAGCAGACACTTTTCAAATTATTTTTATAATTTCATTTCGCGGTTCTTTCTGCGCAGATGGGTCGCCAGCGCATACAGAACGGCGATATCCTCCTCGTCCAGACCTGTTAAATCCAGCGTCTGCGTTTTTGCAACACACAGCAGATAGTCTGTCGATACCTTGAAAATCTCGGATAATTCGATAATATACTGCGTACTCGGTACATTCAGGCCCAATTCCCACGCATTTACGCTCGACCGTGTGATGCCCAGCCGCTTTGCCAGCGCGGCCTGTGAGATGTTGTGGCTCTCCCGCAGCATTTTAATTCGTTCCCCTATAATCAGCATGCTATCACCTTATTATAGGGTATGCTAATCACGATGATATTACGATATCATTATGATATTTTTAATTGACATACATATTTCTTCCAGCTATACTAAAGAAGATAATAGGAGGACTGTACATGGTAATCTTACTAACGCTCTTAGTATGTCTGATCATAGCTCTCATACTCCGGGGAATCTATGCTGCCCTTCGTTCCATACTATCCAACAAGTGGCTTCATGACGAGGCACGACAGGATGTTGTACATCTGTTTAATCGAGACTTACCTAAATGGTTAGAAGCAGCTTATACCGCCTTATACCAACATTTGCAGACACAGGGCAGCAAATGTGACTGGAGCATAGAAATTACATGCCCCTCCCATGCTGTTATTGATCGATGCCGTATCAATTTTTCCGGTTCGCAAGGTATTATTCTGGACAGTGCCAATCAGCAATTACTCTATTATAAAACAAAGGATTTGCCGGAATTACATGCCCTTCAATGCACAAATGCCCACCCGTTAGAAGCATTTGAGTGTTTTTCTCTCCCCTACTCCGATATTCTCCAGGCACAGCTTATTACTTCCGCGCACGACTATACGCAGAGGAAAACGAAAGGCGGCATTTCTCAAGGCACCGCCGAACAGCATGCCGCCGGGCAAACGGTCTATGACAAATTAGCAATCGTTATTCAAATCAAGAATCCCAATCATCCATATATAGAATTAGACTTTTCTAATCATACCGCGGTATCTGAACTGTGGAAAAACCTTCAGACCTCCGGCATATTAGGAAATATCTTTGAAACCGAGACTAAATTCAGCATTTCATATGCAGGCTGTGATACCGATATCAAGATTCAAAAGCGTTTCTCTGCTATTCCATCGCTTCCATTTGCTCTGACGTCGATCGGACCGGCACAGTTAAATATGTTAAATCAAACCCTGCTCCATCTGGAAGCGATTGCACAAGCTGATCCGTCCGATTCCGCACCTGTTTCATGATTTTCATAATAAAAAAGCGTCTGCTCACGCAGACGCTTTTTCGATTCATTTACGCATCATTCGACAGATGGAACTTATCGAACGCATAGAACACAAGGCTCATGATCATGCCAACGATAGCGGCGAGTGTCATGCCGGAGAGCGATACATCGCCCAGCGCCAGCGTCACGCCGGACAGGCCGGTAACAAAGATAACCGAGGTCAGGATCATGTTGCGGTTCTTGCTGTAATCCACATGATTATCAACCAGAATACGCAGACCGGAGGTGCCGATCATGCCGTACAGCAGGAACGAGATACCGCCGATGACCGGACCCGGAATGGTCTGGATAAGCGCCGCCAGCGGACCAACGAACGAACAGATGATACTCAGCACAGCCGCGCCGCCGATCACGCGCACGGAGTACACCTTGGTGATTGCCATAACGCCGATGTTCTCGCCGTAGGTGGTGGTCGGCACCGAGCCGATAAAGCCGGAGATCATGGTCGAGAAGTTATCCGCGAACAGCGAACGGTGCAGACCGGGATCTTTCAGCAGATCGCGGCCGATGACCTTGCCGGTGACGAGCTGATGGCCGATATGCTCGTTTGCGATAACCAGAATGACCGGAAGAATGATAAGGATGGCGTTGATGTCAAACTTCGGGGTCTGGAAGTTCGGGATGGAGATAAAGCTGGTGTGCAGCGCATCAATGATGGTCTGGGTTTTGATAACACCGGTGAGCACACCCGCAATATAGCCGCAGATAATGGCGATCAGAATCGGGATAGTCGAGAAGAAGCCGCGGAACAGCACGCTGCCGAATACCGCAACGGCCAGCGTTACGAGGAACGTGATGACCGTGCCTCTCGTTACGCCACTACCGATAATACAGCCGGTTTCAGCCGCTGAGCCTGCCAACTCCAGGCCGATCAGCGCAACGACCGGGCCCATGGCTGCGGGCGGCAGAACGACGTTGATCCAGTCCGTACCGCACTTATAGATAATGAATGCGAGCACACAGCCGCACGCACCCACGACAACAAAGCCGCCAAGCGCGTACTGATAGCCCCAGTTGTTGATAACGATGGTCGCCGGAGCGATAAATGCGAACGACGAGCCGAGATACGCGGGTGCCTTGCCCTTGGTGATGAGGATGAACAGCAGCGTGCCGATACCGTTCATGAACAGCACGATCGCTGGGTTCATCTTGAAGATGAACGGCACGAGCACGGACGCGCCGAACATCGCAAACATATGCTGGATGGACAGCGGCACGAGCAGGCGCGGCGGCACCTTTTCCTCTACCTGAATGATTCTGTTGCTTTGCATCGTTTTTTCATTCCCCCTAAAATATTTCTCTTTTACCAAAACCCGTCAGCGGAACAGATTTTTGATCTGCTCCATCCGGGCACACGTCATATTATACCCCATTTCATAGCCCCATTCCAGCTTTTTCACGTCTTTTTCAAAGCTGTTCAGCGATTTTTCGGGCTGAAGGAGCACGATGTCCTGCGGTTTGTTCTCCGCAAGTCGGTGACAGAAGCAGACTGTCTCGTTGTAGTGCTTGGCACGCTCAAGCAGCACCTTGGGCATTGCCGGATATTTGCGCTCCAGCCACTTTGCGGTCAGCTCCACGCCGCGCGTCAGCGTCTTGCGGTAGCTTTCCGGCTGCGTAAGCACAATCAGATTGCGCTCGTTGCCGTCGTGCAGGCTGCGCAGAATCGGGATCGGGTCGGCCAGACCGCCGTCGTAATACGTCTCGCCGTCCATCTGCACCGGTGGGAAGTAGATCGGGATGGCGCAGGTCGCTCGCAGCATCGTGCACGGACGGTCCATGCGCATGCCGTCGAGGTATTCGGCTTTGCCTGTCTTTGCATTGGTGACACCGACCAGATATTTTCCCTGATAGCTGTGAAATGTGTCCCAGTCAAACGGCACAAGCTGGTTCGGGATGGTATCGAACACGAAATCTGTGCCGAAAATGGAGTGGTCGTGCAGCAGGTTGCGCGCGCCGAAATAGCGCTTGTCGCCACGATACTGCCGCAGTATGTTAATGTTGCGCTCACGCTGCCGCGAGAGATACGACGCCGCATAGGTAATGCCGGCGGACACGCCGATGACGTAATCGAACATGATGCCGTTGTCGAGCAGCGCATCCATCACGCCGCAGGAGAATACCGGGCGGAAGGTTCCGCCTTCTAAGACTAAACCGGGCATAATTAACCTGCCTTTCTTACTATTTTTCTGAAATCAAGAGAGTTTTCGTATTTTTCGGCACACGCTGTCTGGTGCAGTAAAAATCTACGCTATTTTACAAAAAGACAGACCAACAATCGAAATCATCGGTCTGTCTTTCTGACGCTCAGCGGAAAACCGCCGAGTAAAATGCTATTGAATTAGCCGATCATCTTTGCGGTGCTTACCTTGATGCCGGGGCCCATGGTAGAAGCAACAACGCAGGAACGAACGTACTGACCCTTTGCAGCAGCCGGCTTAGCCTTGATGATAGCACCCATCAGAGCGTCGAAGTTGTCCTGCAGCTTCTCAGCGCCGAAGGAAGCCTTGCCGATCGGGCAGTGGATGATGTTGGTCTTGTCGAGACGGTACTCGATCTTACCAGCCTTGGACTCCTGAACAGCCTTGGTAACGTCCATAGATACGGTACCAGCCTTCGGGTTCGGCATCAGGCCCTTAGGACCAAGCACGCGGCCCAGACGGCCTACAACGCCCATCATGTCCGGGGTAGCGATAACTACGTCGAACTCAAAGAAGTTCTCCTTCTGGATGCGCTCCATCAGGTCCTCTGCACCAACGATGTCTGCGCCTGCAGCCAGAGCCTCGTCAGCCTTTGCGCCCTTAGCGAATACAGCAACGCGAACCTGCTTGCCGGTGCCGTGGGGCAGAACGATAGCGCCGCGAACCTGCTGGTCAGCGTGACGGGAGTCAACGCCCAGCTTTACGTGCAGCTCGATGGTCTCATCGAACTTAGCCTTCGCGGTGGAAACAACGGTGGAAAGCGCTTCAGCCGGATCGTACTGCTTGGTGCGGTCGATCGTCTTTGCGCTGTCTACATACTTTTTACCTTTATGCACAATAAATCCTCCTTAAGTGGTTAAGCGGGAACTTGAATAACCCTCCCACTGTATGCGGCAGATAGCCGCAGCTTCGTACAACAAATAAAAACCGGAGATTACTCCTCGACGGTGATACCCATCGAACGGGCGGTGCCCGCGATCATGCTCATAGCAGCTTCCATGGAAGCAGCGTTCAGGTCGGGCATCTTGGTCTCTGCGATCTTCTGGCAGTCAGCCTTGGACAGCTTTGCAACCTTGGTCTTGTTCGGTACAGCAGAACCGGACTCGATGCCGCAAGCCTTCTTGATCAGAACCGGCGCCGGAGGCGTCTTGGTAACGAAGCTGAACGAACGGTCAGCATAAACCGTAATGATAACCGGAATGATCATGCCGGCATCGTTCTTGGTGCGCTCGTTGAATTCCTTGGTGAAAGACATGATGTTTACACCGTGCTGGCCGAGAGCCGGACCTACCGGGGGAGCCGGGGTTGCCTTGCCTGCGGGAATCTGGAGCTTAATATAACCTACTACTTTCTGTGCCATGTTGAAAGGTTCCTCCTTCAAAAAATGTGGTGGCTGGCGAGTTCCTAATTGGCACGGAACTCTCCCACTTGCCGTAAATGCGGAAATCTATCTTCCGCTCATTGTCACTCGTCGAGAGTTTCAACCTGATCGAGCTCAAGCTCGACAGGGGTTTCGCGGCCGAACATGGAAACGGTTACGTTTACCTTGTTCTTATCCGGCTCAACCGACGATACAACGCCGATAAAGCCTGCCAGCGCGCCGTCGATAACGCGAACACTGTCGCCTGCGGCGTAGTTTACCTCGATCTCGCGCTTTTCCACGCCCATTGCGATGATTTCTTCCTCAGTCAGCGGAATCGGCTTGGAGCCGCCGGACTTGTCCTGACCCAGAAAACCGGTGCAGCCGCGCGTATTGCGAACCAGATACCAGGTTTCATCGGTCATGATCATCTTAACGAGCACGTAGCCCGGGTACAGCTTGCGCTCTACCTCGCGGCTTTTGCCGTCCTTTACCTCAACGACCTTCTCGGTCGGGATGTTGACGGCTTGGATCAGGTCATGCAGCTTGCGGTTTTCGACCGCTTTTTCGATCGAAGAGGCTACCTTGTTTTCGTAGCCGGAGTACGTATGAACAACGTACCATTTTGCAGCGTCTGACATTGTTGCCTCCTTTTAAGTTAGGCGGCGAAATGTTTAAGCAGCGTCTGGACACCAAGACCGAATACGATGTCAAGCACCCAGATGAAAATACCGATGATGACTACGCAGGCGATAACGACCAGCGTGTTGTTCGTCGTCTGCTCACGGGTGGGCCAGACGATCTTACGGCATTCGCTCTTCAATTCGCGGAACCACTTGCCGATACGAGCAAAGAGACCGGGCTTTTTCGCTTTGGTTTCTTCAGCCATTAAGCTACTTCCTTTCCCTTACTTCGTTTCGCGGTGAAGCGTGTGCTTCCGGCAGAAACGGCAGTACTTGTTCATTTCCAGACGATCCGGATCATTCTTCTTGTTCTTCATTGTGTCATAGTTTCTCTGCTTGCACTCGGTGCAGGCCAGCGTGATCTTTACGCGCATAGATAACGGCACCTCCTTTTAATATCTCGCTTCGTTTCCGTATCCCTGTGACACGGCTTGAAGCTAATTGCCTCCCTCTGTCAGCGTTCCGACGTCAACTTTTCAGACACACGAAAAATAGGCGCAAAAAAAGAACCTGCATAGGTGTTTTTAGTATAGCATGTGAGGGATTTGCGGTCAAGCATTTTTTCTGAAAAAGTGCTGATTATTTTCGTTTTTTATGGTATACTCAGGGTAATCACACGGGCAGAAAACACCGATTTGAAAAACTGCCCAAGAAACAGGAGTATGACTATGCGTATTTTGGGCATTGATTACGGAGACGCCCGCACCGGCCTTTCGATCTCCGATCCTTCCGGCTTTCTGGCCGGCTCGCCGAGCGTGATCCACGAGTGGAATTACGCCAAGCTGGTGGACAAGCTGGCGGCGTTCATTCAGGAAAACAAGATTGAGGAGATCGTCCTCGGCCACCCGAAGAACATGGACGGCACAGTTGGCCCTCGTGCCGAGAAGTGCGAGACTCTGGCGAAGGAGCTGGAGGAGCGCACCGGACTGCACGTTGTGCTGTGGGACGAGCGCCGCACGACGGTCGCCGCACACGAAATCCTGCACCGCAGCGGCAAAAAGGAAAAAAAGCACCGCCAGAGCGTCGATGCCGTTGCAGCAACGCTTATCCTGCAGGGCTATCTGGATTTTAAGCGCCGCCAGTGATTTCCGGTATATCTATTTATATATAGTATCCTTTTTCGGCACCTGTTTCCCGCAGGTGCCGTTTGCTTTTCCAATAACTTCTTTCGATAAGAAACATTTCTTGACGGTTTGGCTTTTTTCTGCTACAATAAGAAAAACTTCAATACTTTACCGTGTGCAAGTCCCGCTGCATGCGGTTTTTGTTTCTAAGGAGAATGATACATGTCTATTCTTTTCAGCCTGCTCACAAACCCGGTCACGATATCCGTACTGGTGCTCTGTGTTCTGTGCCTGACCGGTTTGAATGTGCTGCTGTCCATGCTCATCGCGTGCATCATCGGCGGCATGGCCGGCGGTATCCCGCTGCTGAACGCGCCCGAGGGCACGCAAACCGTTATGCAGCTGCTGACCGGCGGCTTTGCCAGCAACGCTACGACTGCGCTGGCGTACATCCTGCTCGGCACGTTTGCCACCTGCATCGCCACGACCGGTCTGGCCGATATTCTGTCGAAAAAGCTGTCACGCCTGCTCGGCGGACACAAGCTGGCGCTCATCGGTGTGCTGACGCTCGTTGCCTGCCTGTCGCAGAACCTCATTCCGGTGCATATCGCGTATATCCCGATTCTCGTGCCGCCGCTGCTCGGCATGATGAACCGTATGCGGCTTGACCGGCGTGCTGTTGCGTGTGCACTGGCGTTCGGCCATAAAGCGCCGTATATCACCATTCCGTTTGGTTTCGGATTGATTTTCCAGCGCGTTATCGCGGATAATCTGAGTGAAAACGGTCTTTCTGTAACGGTCAAGGACGTTACCGCCGCCAACTGGAGTATTGGCGTTGCCATGCTGATTGGTCTGTTCATCGCCGTGTTTGTCCTGTACCGCAAGCCGCGTGACTACCACGACATTGAAGCAGACACCTCCGCTGCCGAGGTAATTTCGGAAAAGCTCGAGTATCGCCATTATGTCATGCTTGCCGCCGCGATTGTTGTCGCAGTCGTGCAGGTTATCAGTCAGGATCTGGCGCTTTCCGCGCTGTGCGGCCTGATCATCATCATCGTGTTCCGCGCTATCAAATGGAGTGACATTGACGAGCAGATCGAGGGCGGTATCCGTCTGATGGGTCAGATTGCCATCATTATGCTGGTGGCAGGCGGCTACGCCTCGGTCATCAAGGCCACCGGCGGCATTGACGCGCTCGTAAACGCCGGTATTTCCGCCGTAGGCGGCAGCAAGGTTGTCGCTGCGGTTGTCATTACACTCATCGGTCTGCTGGTGACGATGGGTATCGGCACCTCGTTCGGCACTGTGCCTGTGCTGGCTGTGCTGTTCGTGCCGATGTGCAGCTCGCTTGGGTTCTCCACTCCGGCTACTATTCTGCTCATCTCAGCCGCCGCTGCCCTCGGTGATGCAGGCTCGCCCGCGTCCGATACCACGCTCGGCCCAACCTCCGGTCTCAACGCCGACGGTCAGCACGACCATATCCGCGATACCTGTATCCCAACGTTTATCGCGTTTAATATTCCGATTATGATCTGCGCGATTTTGATGTCGCAGGTGCTGTAAAATACCCCCTCCCATGACGATAAAAACGCTCGAGATTACTCGAGCGTTTCAGTCTGTCGATAAAGTCAATCTATCGTTTTTACTTTTCGTGCGGCAGCACGCATAAAATAGAATTTGCACAGCAAATTCATAATTCCCGGGGGCGTGGTCCAGACCACCCTCTCTTGCCGCTATGCGGCAATTCACCTTGTGTACCTCGGGAATTATACAAGGGACGAAAAATTGGGCCCGTAGGGCGCGGCTTTTCGTCAAGATTCGATTGAAAGCGTGGTTTCAATCGAGAGGCTGCTCGAAAAACGGAGTTTTTCGACAGCCTCAAACGCTCGAGATTACTCGAGCGTTTTTATTTTATCCACAGCAATGTGGATAACTCAGCGGAAAGCTACTCCGTCTTTCCATCCAGAATTTCCGCAATATCGTCAACCAGCTGTTCCCAGTCATCCTCGGTGCCCTCGGTCTGCAGGAAACCGGTACCCATATCGTTGACAAAGGCGTGTCCGATGTCGATATAGCTGTCGTAATCCGGCTCATGATAGCCGTATTCCGTGCCGAGCAGCACGATTTCGTCGCATTCATCGCCCTGCAGATGCGCCATCGCTACATTGAGAAAGCCGTTTTCCGCCATGCTGTCGTCATCGTCCGGCGCCGCCCATGCACGCTCCCAGTATTCATCCTCATCCTCGTTGAACAGACCATCCTTGTAATAGTCCAGCTCACGCCGAATGCTCTGCTTGAGAAAATTTCGGTCCATGTTGTTCGCTCCCCTTTTCTCTGTTTTGCGACTTTATTATAGCATGTGCAACTCGTTTTTCAAGTCGGTAAATTATCCACAAACTTGTGGACAAATTTGTGCGCAATTTCTTTTCATACACGCTCCGCTGTGCTATACTGCTGACAGAACCATCAGTCGAACCGAGGAACCCAGCATGAAAACATTAGGCATTGACATCGGCACCACAACAATCAGCGCGGCTGTGCTCGAGGACGAGCAGTTCCTCGCCAGCGAAACGCGGGCAAACGGTGCCTTTATTCCGTCTGCACTGGCGTGCGCACGCGAGCAGGACGTGGAAAAGATCACGCAAACCGCACTTTCTGTTATCGAAACGCTATTTGAACGCTATCCGGATATTCATTCCATTGGCGTGACCGGGCAAATGCACGGCATTCTGTATGTGGACGCGGACGGCAATGCCGTCAGTCCGCTGTACACCTGGCAGGACGCACGCGGCAGCCTGCCGCACAGCAAAACCGAAAGCTGGGTGCAGTATCTCACGTGCGTGACCGGATACCTTGCCGCGGCAGGCTATGGTCTGGTAACGCACGCGTACAACCTTGCCGCCGGACTTGTGCCGCCCGCCGCCGTCACCTGCTGCACCATCGGTGACTACCTTGCCATGCGGCTGTGCGGATTGGCTGCGCCGCGCATGGATGCCAGCAATGCCGCAAGCATCGGCTTTTTCGACGCGGAACGTTGCGCTTTCGACCAAAACGCTCTGCAAAAAGCCGGTATCGACCCGAACTTTGTCCCGCAGCTTGCCGCTGAACCGGTAATCGGGCACTTCCAAAATGCGGCTGTCTGTGCCGCCATCGGTGACAATCAAGCCAGCTTTCTGCGCTCGGTGCGCGACAAAACCGCCGAAATGCTTGTGAATGTCGGCACCGGCAGTCAGTTTTCCGTGTTTGCGCCGCACTATCTGCAGGCAGACGGCTTAGAGACCCGTCCCATGCCGGGCGGCGGTTATCTTCTGACCGGTGCTTCGCTGTGCGGCGGACGCGCTTACGCGCTGCTCGAGCAGTTTTTCCGCTCCACCGCGTCCATGCTCGGCACGGAAGTGCATAGCTGCTATAACGCAATGACGCGTCTGCTAAATGAAAATCCGCGTCCGGATGATGTGCCTGCCGTCTGCACCCTGTTTGAAGGCACGCGCACGGACAGCAGCCTGACCGGCAGTATTTCCGGTCTTACAACGCATAATTTCACGCCTTTACACCTGATTTACGGCGTGATGGACGGCATGGCCGACGAGCTGCACCGCATGTACACCGCATATCAGCAGGCCGGCGGTACGCTGAAAAGGCTGATCGGCTCGGGCAACGGTCTGCGGCAGAACCGGTATCTGCAGCAGCGCTTTGAGACAGCCTTCGGCTGTCCGCTCACGCTGTCCGATGGCCGTGAGGAAGCTGCCGCAGGCGCGGCACAGTTCGCCGCGGAGCAGCAGATTTGACAGCAGCAAGATTATTGAACAAGTCGTATCATCAATATTTTGAATTTCGTGCGTTAGTGCGCATGAATAGCGTTTGCTTTGCAAATGCCAAAAAGTCAGGGCGTGTACCTGCAGGATTCGGAAAGGATAGAACGCTATGCAAGCCTTCAAAAAAGTCGATATGGAAAGCTGGCCTCGCCGTGAGCACTACCGCTACTATACCGAGGCTCTCAAGGTTGAATTCAATATGACGGCGCCGGTGGATGTGCAAAACCTGCTCCGTTTCTGTCATGCACACGGCTATAAATTCTACGCAGCAGCGATTTACTGCGTCACCAAGGCGCTGGGCCGCATCGAGAACTTCCGCATGTTCAAAAACGCGGACAACGAACTCTGTGTCTGGGATAAAATCGTGCCGAATTTCACGTTCTTTCATCCGGATGACTGCACGTTTTCCGACTGTTGGACGGACTTTTCCGAGGATTTCCCCACGTTTTACAACGCCATTACCGCAGATATGGAGACCTATAAGGATGTCAAGGGCATCAAGACCAAGCCGAATCAGCCTGCGAATTTCTACTGCGTATCCTGTACGCCGTGGACGACGTTTACCGGCTGCGGCAGCCGCGTCGCGGACGGACAGCCTGCATACTTCCCCATCGTTGTCATGGGCAGATACGAAAAATGCGGCGAAAAGGTCAATATGCCGGTCAATATCACCATTGCACATGCGGTGGCAGATGGATACCACGCCGGTTTGTTCTTCCGGTATCTGCAGGAGGAACTGGATGCTCTGCACTGAATGTACAAAAATCCACGCTTTTCTTTGTGAAAAGCGTGGATTTTCTCATTCATCCTGTCCAAATATTGCCCCATCCAACATCAGCACATCCTCCATCGGAATCACCGTGCCGTCTGTCAGGGTCAGCCGCCGCGTAAACTCATCCGCCTTTTTGACCACACCGGAAACTGTGCGGTATGCACCGCCGGATTTGCGTTCATCCGGCACAAAATAGGTGATCTCCACCTCGGGTTCTGCATCGAGCACGGAAAGCAGCAGCCGATACCGCTCGTTAAGTGCGGTCAGCATGGTCTCGTCCAGCTCGATTTTGCGGTCGGTCAGCCGCGCTGTCTCACGGATAACACCGGCATACCCGGTCAGCGCCGCAAACGGCGAAAACTGCGCCGCACGGTCGCTCATGGGCATCTGCGGACGGGTTGGGGAGACATGATGCGGCAGATTCATAATCCCGGCGTATTTTCGATTGTCGATTGCGGACATACTTTACCTGCTTTCTTCTACTGCGTTTCGTCCAGAAAAATCCACAGCAGCTCATGGGCCTCTGCGGAACTCCGGTCGGCCATGGTGATTTTGAGATGTACCCGGCTGCCGTCCCGTATCTGATAGGTCATCTTCAGCGAACCATGCGCTGCAATCTGCTCCTCTATATAGCTGTAATCCAGCAGCTTTGCAAATTCGTCATAATACTCCGGATGAACCAGTTCGCGGCAGTACTCACGCACGGAAGACATAAACGCATGATGATTATTCTCCAGCATGGTCTTAAAATACGGCGGAACATAGATATACCGACAGGTATCCTGCTTGGCATTGACCATGTACACTCCCCTGTAAAGCGGCGCGATGGCCTGCAGAAAACGGGTAACATCCTGCTTTTTGATGAGCAGCTGCTCCAGCTTGTCATCGATGATGCGCATTTGACGGATACCGCCGTTATTGCGGTAAAACTCCATCTTGTCATGCCGCATGGCCGTTTCAGCCTGATTGACCGTCTCGTTCAGCGTCTGTCTGTCCGTGCTCTCAGACACGCCGACCGAGACCTCATACCCCATCTCACGGATTGTATCGCAGAACGCCGCAAGGCTTTCTGCAAGCTCCTCCGGCTGACGCGCCGGACACAGCAGGACAAACTCGTCACCGCCGATACGATACGCGCAGTCATCCGGGAAATAC
The DNA here is from genome assembly GCF_027693185.1 of Butyricicoccus sp. OF27-2pH9A. Taxonomy (NCBI): domain Bacteria; kingdom Bacillati; phylum Bacillota; class Clostridia; order Eubacteriales; family Butyricicoccaceae; genus Butyricicoccus; species Butyricicoccus sp. OF27-2pH9A. Next base: position 84,067 of record NZ_JAQEXK010000006.1, on the reverse strand, counting down.
TTTCGAATCCCGTCCGCAATCGAGCACAGCATGTGGTCTCCGGCCTCATGTCCCAAGTGGTTGTTGATCTCATGCAGGCCGACGGCATCCATATAAATGCAGGTCAGCCGCGCATAATTCGCCAACTGAAAGACCTTGAGGTCGTGCTCGTACTTGCAGCGCGTGTACAAATGGGTCAGCACATCATGATTATAGTAGTCCTCGGAATGGTCGGCTGTATGGTGCGACAGCTGCAGTTCCTCTTCACCGAGCACGATGGGCTGACCGTTCTCACCGTTCTTGAGTGAAAGCGTGATTTCCATATTTTCATCCAGAATCATATCATCCGGATATCGTTTTTCCAAATATTCCGCTACCAGACGCAGGACATTTCCGGCGTGATAGCCTTTTTCGCAGATAATTTTCATTTGCCTTCTCCGTATGCAGCTGCCTTGCAGCTTCACAATCCTTCCAGAAAAGATATATTCTCCATATTATTGTGAATATATTATATTTCCTTTGATTGCCATATACAAGGATGACTGCCTGAAATGTCGAATTTTCGACATAGAACGTCAGTGGAGAGGCAGAATCATGCAATTCATTTACATTGCCTTAGCATGTTTTTCCGATTATGCGTTATGCCCGCCGATTTTTCCGTTTCGCTCAATGGCAGTCGCGCCTTTCTCGAGGTTCATGCCCTTGAGCAGCGCGTTTTTACCGTATTTTCCCTTGATGGCGAGCGCCGCCTGCTGCAGCTTTCGCTCCCGCTCGAGTGCAGCCTGCTCTGCCCTCCTGCGTTCCTGCTCAGCGGCATAGTCGGTGAACAGGTCAAGCTGCTCACACCGAGCCGGCTGGGGCGCGTCAGATTCCGGAATGACGTGATTTGCCACCAGATACATGCGCCGGATGAGCAGATTCGGGTCGATAATGCGGTCGAACAGCACGGTCGCTGCGTCCATGAGCTTTCGCGTAGACGAGGTCAGTTCTCCGAGGCTCTGCGTACCGTGTGCAGATTTTGGCAGCGTGCGCCCGTAGCGATCGGTCTCGGTCCTGCCGTGGTAGTTAATCCGCCGTGCCGGATCGTTCAGGTTATCAATATCGTACCCGACGGTCAGCACAAGCCGGTCGGTGACCAGGCCCTTGCTCACCAGATCGAGTACCAGCTGATCCGCCATTTCGCGGACAACCAGGCGTGCCTTGTCCGCTGTATACGGACACGCAAGCACCTGCCCGGTGCTGATGCTGTTGGTGCTCGGCTTGTAGGCTTTGATATCCGCGACCGTGCACGGCTCCCATCCCCACGCATGGTCGATGAGCAGCTCCGCATTTTTACCGAACAGCTTATACAGCAGATCCTCGTTTTTCTCCGAGCACAGCGCGATATCGCCCATGGTGCACATGCCGTACTGCTCGAGTTTTTTCGCGGTGCCTCGTCCCACGCGCCAGAAATCGGTGAGCGGCTGATATGACCACAGCTCGTGCCGGAATCTGCGCTCGTCCAGCTCGGCGATACGCACACCGTCGCGGTCGGCGGGAACGTGCTTGGCGACAATATCCATCGCCACCTTGCAAAGAAACAGGTTGGTGCCGATGCCTGCTGTGGCCGTGATGCCGGTGGTGTTCAGCACATCGAGAATGATTTTCCGCGCCAGCTCACGCGCGGTCAGGCCGTAGGTCTGCAGATAGCCGGTCACGTCCATGAACACCTCGTCAATGGAGTACACAACCATGTCCTCCGGCGCGACATATTTCATGTAAATGGCATAAATCCGGCTGCTGTACGCCATATAATGCGCCATATGCGGCGGTGCGATGATGAAATCCATCGCAAGAGACGGGTTTTCCCGCAGTTCCGCAGCAGAGTAAGACGCGCCGGTGAATGTGTGCCCGGGCGCACGGCGCTGCCGCTCGGCGTTGACCTGCTTGACGCGCTGACGTACCTCAAACAGCCGTCCGCGGCCGGAAATGCCGTAGCTTTTCAGCGACGGCGTGACTGCCAGACAGATGGTCTTGTCCGTGCGGGTCTCGTCCGCGACAACAAGGTGCGTGTCGAGCGGATCCAGCCTGCGCTCCCGGCACTCCACGGAGGCATAAAAGGATTTCAGGTCGATGGCAAGGTAGGTGTGGGATCGCATGCTTATGCCTCCTTTCGGCGTGTCAGTCAATCAGATAACGATTCTGTATCAGATATTGGATATTCGGGTTATCCATAGATAATGTTCCGGTAACACAGTTCAAATAAGCAAGTAATATCTGTAAATGTGTTCTATATAAGGTTACGGATAGATAATTATCATTTAAGGCAATACTGCATAATTGAACAAAAGCGATTTGCGAATAAAGTTTGCGTACTTTTGTAAAATACATTATAATTTTACCCTTTTCAAGAGAACACCGTCAAGAAAAACCGTCCTCTCCTCCCAGTATTCCGCAATCCTATGGATAAATTATGGTTTTCAGCGATTTATTGTGCTATACTATCCACAGAACATCCCCAAAAGGAGGAACTTTATTATGGTACAAGTGAATGCGCTCGGTGACACATGTCCAATTCCGGTCATCAAAACGCTGCACGCGCTGCAGGATTTGAAGGGCGCGGGCACGGTTCAAACGCTGGTAGATAATGAAATTGCAGTGCAGAACCTGACCCGCCTTGCGGAGAGCAAGGGCTGCTCGATCACGACCGAAAAACGCTCGGACAAGGAGTTCTGCGTGACAATCACGACTGAAAATTCCATCGGCAAGGCAGAAGCCGATGAGCAGATTGCCTGCACGGTACCGGCGGCGCAGAAAAAGACAGTCGTTGTCATTTCCGCCGACCACATGGGCGAGGGCGATGAGGAGCTGGGCCGCATTCTCATCAAAGGCTTTATTTTTGCGCTCACCCAGCAGGAGCACCTGCCGAGCACGATTCTGTTCTACAACGGCGGCGCACGCCTGACCTGCGAAGACTCGGCATCGCTCGAGGATCTGAAAAACCTTGCATCGCTCGGTGTGGAGATTCTGACCTGCGGTACCTGTCTCAACCACTATGGCCTGACCGACAAGCTGGCAGTTGGTGACGTGACCAACATGTACGTCATCACAGAGAAGCAGATGCAGGCCGACCTCATTCTGCGCCCGTGATGCGGCGCAAACGACCGTTTGCGGTCATCGCGTTCGTGTCCACCGAGCAGGCGCTCGCGGCAGAAGCCATGTTCACGCAGCGCGGTCTGCCCGGACGCATGATCCCGATTCCCTCTCAGGTGAGCGCAGGCTGCGGACTGGCATGGAAGGCCGAAACAAGCGAGGAACAGGTGCTCCTCGACGCTCTGCGTGAAACCGGCATCGGATTCGAGACACATGCTCTTGTCGAACTGTTCGACTGACGGAGGAAATCATGATTTATCTGGATAACGCAGCGACCACGCTGCACAAGCCGCCTGAAGTCGCAGAGGCGGTCAAAAACGCCATTCTTACCGCAGGAAATGCATCGCGCGGTGCACACGGCGTGTCGCTTTCTGCGTCACGTATGGTGTTCGAAACGCGGAGCAAGCTGGCGAAGCTGTTCGGCTGTCCGCGTGCGGACCATGTTGTGTTCACCGCGAACTCCACCGAGGCGCTGAATATTGCACTCTACGGTCTGTTTTCGTCCGGCGATCACGTCATTTCGACCGATCTGGAGCACAATTCCGTGCTCCGTCCGCTGTATGATTTGCAGATGCGCGGCGTATCGGTAGATTTTGTACCGGCGGACCGTCAGGGCAATATCCGCTATGAGGATATGGAAACGCTCTTTCGACCGGAAACCAAGGCCGTTGTCTGCACGCATGCATCCAATCTGACCGGAAACCTGCTCGATATCGCCAAAATCGGTGCAATGGCGCACGCACACGGTGCCCTTCTGGTTGTCGATGCATCGCAGACGGCAGGCGCGGTACCGATCGACATACAGCGCATGAACATTGACGTGCTCTGCTTCACCGGCCACAAGGGCCTGATGGGTCCGCAGGGAACCGGCGGCCTGTGCATCCGGCCGGGTGTAGAGCTTCGGCCGCTGCTCCGCGGCGGCACCGGCATTCACTCCTACGACCGCGAGCAGCCGCAGGCGTATCCCGCACGGCTCGAGGCGGGCACGCTCAATACGCACGGCATCGCCGGACTGCATGCCGCGCTGAAATTTATCGAAAAACAGACCGTGCAGGCCATCGGAGCACACGAACGCGCACTCATGCGGCGGTTTTACGACGGTGTGAAGGACATTGACGGCGTGACCGTCTACGGCGATTTCTCCCGACCGGAACGCGCGGCTGTCGTGGCACTTAACATCCGCGATTATGACTCCGCCGAGGTCGCGGACGCGCTGTTTGCCGATTATGACATCGCCACACGCGCCGGTGCACACTGTGCGCCGCGCATGCACGAGGCGCTCGGCACCGTGCAGCAGGGCGCGGTTCGCTTCAGCTTTTCGTATTTTAACACGGAAAATGAGGTCGATACCGCAATTGCCGCCGTACGGGAGTTGGCGGAGTAATCCTGCATTTTCCCCAAAGGAGCCTTACCTATGAGCAACCAGCTTGCCGTGCTGTTCCCCGGCATCGGCTACCATATCGACAAACCGCTGCTGTATTACAGCGCAAAACTTGCACGCGCACGCGGCTACGACCTGCTCGCGGTGCAGTATCCTGCTCTGCCGACCGGTTTGAGAGGTCACGCCGAAAAAATCGAACAGGCTGTGCAGGCCGCACTTTCTGCCGCAGAGGAACAGCTTGCCGCCATCGACTGGACCGCTTACGACCGCGTTTTCTTCCTCTCGAAGAGCATCGGCACCGCGATTGCAGCACGCTACGCCGTCCGTCAGGGCATTCATCCACGGCAGGTGTACTACACACCGATTGAACAGGCGCTGCCCTATCTCGACCCGACCGGCATCGCCTTTCACGGCACTGCCGATCCGTGGGCGGACACCGAGATGATCACGAACGGCTGCCGGAAAATCGGCATTCCGCTCTATCTGACCGAAAACGCCAACCACTCAATGGAAACCGGCGATACCTTGCACGATATTTTTATTCTGCACGATATTATGGATGAAACCGCGCACTGGATGGATTCTCCGGCGTGACCGCCGTTTTCCGTTTACTTTTTCCGCCCTCTATGATAAAATAGACTATCATAATGAGGAAGTATGTCTATGAGAAAAAATGTACTCGAATATTTGGAATCCTCTGCCCGAATGCACGCGGACAAGCCTGCGTTCTGCGATGAGAACCGCGTGTTCACCTTCGGCGAGCTGCTAAAGGCCGCACAGGGTCTGGGCACGCACCTTGCCAAGACCGTCGATACGCTGCACAAGCCGGTCGCGGTTTTGATCGGCCGCACGGCCGAAAGCGTTGCCGCAATGCAGGGCGTGCTGTATGCGGGCGGCTGCTACGTTCCGATCGACGACCACATGCCGGAAGCGCGTATCCGCCGTATTTTCGAGCAGGTGCATCCTGTTGCTATCGTCTACGCCGAGGGCAACCGCAAGCAGGCTGAGCCGCTTGCCGACTGTGCCCCGCTCATCTCGATGGACGAGGGCTTTGCAGCACCGGCTGACGCAGACCTGCTGCAGTCCATCCGTGAGAACGTGCTGGATATTGACCCGGTTTACCTGCTGTTCACCTCGGGTTCGACCGGTGCGCCGAAGGGAATCGTCATTCCGCACCGTGCGGTCATCGACTTCACCGACTGGATGAGCGAGTTCTGCGGCTACACTGAAAACGATGTTTTCGGCAATCAGGCACCGTTTTACTTTGATCTTTCATGCAAGGACCTGTACCAGACCCTTTCGCTCGGTGCAACCTGCCATATTTTCTCGAAAAAGCTGTTCACCTTCCCGATGCTGCTGCTCAAGGAGATGGAGCGTGTCGGCGTGACCGCCATCAACTGGGCGACCAGCGCATTTCACTTCGTGGCAAGCTCGGGTGCGCTGAGCAAATGTGCACCGCCCACGCTGTGCAAAGCCGCTCTCGGCGGTGAAGCGCTGCAGGCGCGCTATGTGAACGCGTGGAAGGCCGCGATTCCGGGTCTCGAGGTTGTCAATATGTACGGACCGACCGAGACCACCGTGGACTGCGCCGCATTCCATCTCACCCGCGACTACCGCGACGATGAAGCCATTCCAATCGGCAAAGCCTGCCGCAACATGCAGATTGTGCTGCTCGACAAGGACGGCAAGCCCGTTCCGGACGGCGAGGCCGGCGAGATCTGCGTGCGCGGCAGCGGACTGGCCAGCGGCTACTTCGGCAACTGGGAAAAGACGAACGAATGCTTCATCCAAAACCCGACAAACCCGTATTTCCGCGATATTCTGTACCGCACGGGCGATATTGCCGTCAAGAAGGACGACGGTCTGCTGTATTTCCTGTCGCGGCAGGACGGACAGATCAAGCACATGGGCTACCGCATCGAGCTTGGCGAGATCGAGACCGCGCTGCACAGCGTGGACGGCATCGCCGCTGCAGCCTGCCTGTTTGACCGCAGCCGCGACCGCATCCTCTGCATCTACGAGGGCGAACCGGATGCCGCGGCACTCGCGCGTGCCATGCGCAGACTGGTACCCAAGTATATGCTGCCCAACATCTACGAAAAACTGGACGCACTGCCGATGAATGCCAACGGCAAGATCGACCGCGTCAAGCTGAAGGAGCAATTTATCCATGCGGAAGATTGAGAATTTCGCACAGATTTCCGATCTGCTGAACGCACAGCTCAAGCGCGGTGTCCTCACCAACAACTTTCTGTGCGGTGAGGACTACACACGCGAAATCGCAAACGGACTGTACATCCACGAGGCAGACGGCGCACTTCTGCTGTTCCGCGAACGCGGCGACCACCTTGTGATGACGTTTTATCTGCACCCGAACGCGGTGCTTTCCCTGCCGGAGACGGACAGGCCGGTTGTGACCGAGCTGTCCTGCCGCGCCAAGGACGCGGAGGCGATGGCCAATGCCGCCGAGCAGTTCTGCGCTCTCGGTTTTCGTGAGGTGCTGCGCCGCACACGGCGTACCCGCAAACCGGAAGCATTTCCGTTGGAAACAACCGCAGTTCCTGCAAAGCCGGAGGATTTCAAGGATATTTCCCACTTTTTAAGTGAGCACTTCTCCGCTCTCACCGGCTGTCTGCCGACCGCGGACGATCTACGTGAAAACCTCGCAACCGGCCACACCGTTATCACCCGGGACGAACAGGGCGTTTCCGGCGTGCTGCATTTTGCGGTTTCCCGCGTCTCGACCGAGATTCGGCACCTTGCCGTGCGTGCGGACTGCCGCGGAAAAGGTCTTGCCGGCGAACTGCTCACTGCGTATCTTGCGGCAACGGACGGTGCAAAAAGTCAGGTATGGGCGCGGACCGGCAATGCTCCGGCCGAGCATTTTTACGAACAACACGGCTATCGGCCCGATGGATGGACTTCCGCCGTGCTGCAATATAATTAAAGGAGAAATCGACCATGAGAGAAAAAATTATCGAAATTCTGAATGAGATCTGCCCGGGCAACGACTTTGAGAACGAAACTGCCATCATCGACGACGGCATCATCGATTCCCTCGACATCGTAGCCGTTATTTCCGAGCTGATGGAGGAGTTTGATGTTCAGCTGGGTGTCAACGACCTGACGCCGGAGAACTTCAACTCGGTTGACGCCATCGTTGAACTGATCGAGAACGCGCAGGACTAATGGCTTTTACTTCCGCTTCGTTTATCATACTCACCATTGCGAGCGTGCTGCTCTACTACATCGTGCCGAAAAAGGCACAGTGGTGCATCCTGCTGCTGGCGAGTGCGGCGTTTTACATGGCCGGCTCGGTCAAGGCTTTTGCGTGGGTGGTTCTGATGGCCGGAATGACCTGGGTAACCGGACTCATTCTCGGACGCTATAACGCCATCAAGCCTGCCGACAAGGCGCAAAAGGCCCAAATACAGCACAAAAAGAGGCAGATCGCGGTAATTTGCGCGGTCTGCTGTTTTGGCTTGCTCTACGCGATGAAATACTGGAATTTCACGCTCGAGCTGCTGCCGTCCACGCTCGGCAATCACATTCCCCGATGGGATTTTGTCGTGCCGCTCGGTCTGTCGTTTTTCATTTTCCAGTCCATGAGCTACGTCATTGACGTGTACCGCGGCAAATATGCGCCTGAGCGCAATCCGCTGCGCTACGGTCTGTTCGTATCGTTCTTCCCGCAGATGGTGCAGGGACCGATCAGCCGTTTCGATCAGCTGGCGCCGCAGCTTACCGCAGAGCGCAAGCTGTGCTGGGACGACCTGCAGATCGGCATTCAGCTGGCGCTCTGGGGTTACTTCAAAAAAATCGTCATCGCCGACCGCGCGGCTGTTCTGGTAAACAACGTCATCATGGAGAACTGTCCGTACGGCGGTGCTGTCATTGCGCTCGGTATTCTGTTTTACTGCATTCAGCTGTACTGCGATTTTTCCGGCGGCATCGACATCACACGCGGCGTCGCGCGCATGTTCGGCATCGATATGACGCTCAACTTCCGCCGACCGCTGTTTTCCACCTCGCTCACCGACTACTGGCGCCGCTGGCACATCACACTCGGTGCGTGGATGCGCGACTATGTGTTCTATCCTCTGGCGTTTTCCAAGCCGTTCGGCAAGCTCGGCAAGTGGGCGCGCAAGCATTTCAAGGGCATGATGGGCAAGATCTGTGCCACCTCGACCGCTACGTTTATCGTGTATTTGATCATCGGCATCTGGCACGGCGCCAACTTCCGCTACATTGCGTTCGGCCTGTGGAACGGTATCCTCATTACCGCTTCCCTGCTGATGGAGCGCCGCTTCCTTTCGTGGAAGGAAAAGCTGCACATCAACGACAAATCGACCGGCTGGCGCATTTTTATGACCGTCCGCACGTTCGGACTGGTGTTTATCGGCCGTTATTTCACCCGCGCACCGCGTCTCAAGACTGTATTCACGCTGCTCGGAACGACCGTGCTGCACCCGCATTTCAGTGAGTTTACGTCGATTGTGCCGACGCTTGGACTGGGTATTTCCGACTTTATCATCATTTTTGTCGGCATTCTCATCGTCCACGGCGTGGAGTTCTTTGAAGAACGCGGCACCGATGTACAGGCGTGGCTCAACGAGCGCCCGGCGCTCATGCAGCTGACCGTGCTGACCGTTTCGCTCGTGGTCCTGCTGCTGTTCGGCATTTTCCGTGCCGGATACATCTCGTCCGAGTTCATCTACAAGCAATTTTAAGGAGGCAGAGCATGAACGCAAAAAAATGGGTGCTTTCTCTGCCCGTTATCGTGCTGATCCTGGCCGCACTGCTGGCCGGATTTAACTACGTCACCGACCCGTTCGGCGCGTTCGGCGACCGGTTTATGCAGTGGTTTTCGTATGACGAGACCAACAACCCGCGTGCGGCGAAAATCTCCTATCTCGAGCAGCACCATGACGAGTACGACTCGTATTTCCTCGGCTGCTCGTCCACCAGCTCGCTGCCGACCGAGTCGTTTAACGAGATGCTGAACGCCAGATTCTACAACATGATCATGTACGGCGCGGATATGAAGGACTGCGAAAAGATTGCAAACTACCTGATCGACAACTACACGGTCAAAAATCTGGTGCTGAATGTATATCTGGACAACGGACTGACCTACGATGATGAGTCCAACAAGCTGACCCACAGTCTGCACTACAAGACCGACCCGGATATGTCCGCGCTGTCGTATTACTCGCGGTTTCTGTTTGCGGACCCGCGGTACGGCTGGCAGAAGCTGGTGAACAAGAAGAAAGACACGCTCATGCCGCAGTCGTTCGACGTATTCGACGAGCAGACCGGCGCATATGACAAGCGCGTGCGTGATGTAGAGCCGATCGGCTCTACCGCGGATTATCTGAACGCCTATCCGGTATTCACCAATTATCCCAACCACGAGCCGCTGCACCTGTACAAGACCGAAGCCTGCATGCAGTCGGTAGCCGCAATCCGCAAGGTTTGCGAGGAAAACGGCGTCAATCTGATTGTGCTGACCGCTCCGGTGTACACCGACTATTACAAGAACTTTTACGAAGAGGATATCACGAATTTCTACGAATCTCTTGCCAAAGTGACCGATTACTGGGATTTTTCGTCCTCGTCTGTCAGCAGCGAGCCGCGCTTCTTCTACGACAGCACGCACTTCCGCAACAACATTGGCGAGATGATGGCAACCCGCATTGCCGAGAAGGAGTATCCTGACTTTACGCCTGCTATCACCGCAATTCCGTCGGATTTCGGCACTTATGTGACCTCTGACACGCCGCATGACTATTTCACGCAGCGTCCTGCACCGCGCACGGACAACGATACCGCCGTTAAGGTTCCGGTTCTGACGTGGCACCAGTTGACCGAGGAGGTCAGCGGCTCGGCTACCATTTCGCCGGAGGCGTTCCGCAAACAGATTCAGGCGCTTTCTGATGCCGGCTGGAACACGATTTCGCTCGAGCAGCTGCGCGATTACGTCTACAATGGTACACCGCTGCCCGCGAAACCCATCGTTCTCACGTTTGACGACGGCTATCTGAGCAACTACGCGGACGCATTCCCTGTTCTCAAGGAATACAACATGAAGGCGACCATTTTCGCCATCGGCGTTTCCATCGGCAAGGACACCTACAAGGATACCGACCACGCCATGACACCGCACTTCGGCGCGGCTGAGATGCAGGAAATGGTGGATTCCGGCCTGATTTCCATCCAGAGCCACACCTATGACATGCACCAGTGGCCGCCGTTCGAGGACGGAAACGACCGTGTTCGGGAAACACTCGCGCAGCTGCCCGGCGAAAGCGATGCGGACTATGAAGCCGCTGTCAGGGCTGATATCCAGCAGAGCCAGCAGGCCATCGAGCCGATCACCGGCGAAAAGGTCAACGCGCTGTCCTATCCGGAAGGCGCATACGGCACGCTGACGATGGATGCGCTGCGCAGCCAGGGCATCGAGCTGACGTTCACCACCCAGCCGGGCGTGAATGCGGTCGTGCAGGGTATGCCGCAGACGCTGTACAGCATGCACCGCATCACCATGACCGAGGATACGGATATGGAGAACTTTCTGGCAAAATTGGAGCAATAATCCTTTATACAGCAAAAACCCGATTGCGTACACGCAATCGGGTTTTCCAGTCTGTCAAAAAAGTATTATTTTAATTTTTACGCTTCGTGCGGCAGCACGCATTTAATAGAATTTGCGGAGCAAATTCATAAAAACCGGGGGCGTGTACCTCGGTTTTTATACTTTAAGAGGGAGAAAGTTTCCGAATGGGAACTTTCGGACGTCCGTGTTTTGCGAAGTCAAAACACAGATTGTCGGAAAAACGATAGTTTTTCGACAGTCTCACCCGATTGCGTACACGCAATCGGGTTTTCTTTTGCTTATTCTGCGCCGTAACCGCGCATTGCGCCATACATTTCCGGTCTCCGGTCGCGGTAGACACCCCACGAACGGCGCATCTCACGGATTTCATCCAGATCGAACGTATGCGTCAGCACGCCTGCGTTTTCGCGGTCAGCCTGCTCGACAAGCGCGCCGGTCTCATCCGCGATGAAGGACGAGCCGTAGAACGTCAGCGAGGACGACTGGTGCTGGTTATCCTCGGTCGGCTTGACGGTCTCGGTGCCGATGCGGTTTGCCGCGATCAGCGGCATAATGTTCGCCGCCGCGTGACCCTGCATACAGCGCCGCCAGTGCGGCATGGAATCGCAGTCGAGAATCGGCTCGGAACCGATGGCAGTCGGGTAGAACAGCAGTTCCGCGCCTTGCAGCGCCATGCAGCGCGCGGATTCCGGGAACCACTGATCCCAGCAGATACCGACGCCGATTTTCGCATAAGCCGTATCCCAGACCTTGAAGCCGGTATTTCCGGGCGTAAAATAGAACTTTTCCTGATAAAAATGGTCATCCGGAATGTGGGTCTTGCGGTACTGACCCATGATCGTGCCGTCCGCGTCAATGACAGCCACCGTGTTGAACGTGGTCTCACCGACCCGCTCGTAGTAGCTGACCGGAATGACGACCTTGAAATCACGGGCAATGGTCTGCATCTCGCGGACCGCCGGATTTTCCTCGAGCGTTGTCGCTAAATGGTAATTTTCATAGCTTTTTTCCTGGCAGAAATACCAGTTTTCAAACAGTTCGGGCAGCAAAATGATCTGCGCACCCTGAGATGCCGCTTCACGAACCTTCTCGCAGGCTTCATCCAGACCATAGGTCATCTGAATCGCAGCAACGGTTACTTTATTGGACATAAAAGATTCTCTCCTTTATAGCGGCAACACCACACAATTAAAGCTGCGGTGCTTTGCGGAAATTTTGTGCTCTGCTGTCGTTGCGATTTCATGGTAATACACAAAGTATTACCGCAAAACCACGCCTAAGCAGAACGCAAAATTTGCTCGCAAATCACTCTTGTTCAATTATGCGGTATTGCCTTATCTTCTCTTGCGCGTGGGCGGTTTTTTGCCCTTGCCAGGCTTGCCGCCGCGCCCCTTGCCGCTGTGGCGGCGGCGCTCTGCGCGATTGCCTCTCGGAGCACGGTCGGTGTCCTCACGGCGCAGACGATCCAGCTTTTCCGAAACCGGAAGCGAGCCGTCTGCCGGTGCAAAGTCGATCTGACCGGTGGTGTCGCTTGCAGCAAGCAGCTTAACACGCATCGGCGTGCCGATCGTAAACCGCTTGCCGGTGTGGCGGCCGACCATCGCCATGTGCTCCTCGTCATACTGGTAGAAGTCGCCGGTCATCAGCTCGGCTCGAATCAGACCCTCACAGCCGTTTTCCAGCGCAACGAACACGCCGAACGACTGCACGCCGGAAACCTCCGCGTCAAATTCCTCACCGATAAACTGCTGCATGTAGGACGCGATATACAGCTTGTCGATGTCGCGTTCGCAGTTGTCGGCAGCCTGCTCACGATTGGTGGACTGGTCCGCGGCTTCCTCGCACATAGTTTCGTCTGCCGCGGTAAATTCTTCACCGAGCAGCGCCTTCTGCAGCATGCGGTGTGCCACCAGATCGGGATAACGGCGGATTGGCGAGGTAAAGTGCAGGTAGAACTTTGCCTTCAGGCCGTAATGGCCGATGCACTCATCCGCGTAGCGGGCACGCGCCAGCGAGCGCAGCAGAAGCGTCGGCAGCACGCGCTGCTTCGGGTCGTTCTTTGCGCCGCGCAGCACGGTCTGGAACTGCGCCGTATCCTCCGGCTTGGACGGGTCGATGCGGTAGCCGAACGGACGCGCAAACGACGCAAACACGCGCAGCTTGTCCGGATCGGGATTCTCGTGCACACGGTAGACGGTCGGCAGCTCGCGCTTGCACATATACTCGGCAACCGCTTCGTTGGCCTGCAGCATGAATTCCTCAATCAGCTTTTCACTCTCGCCGCGTTCACGGAACCGGATTTCAACCGGCTTGCCGTTCTCGTCCACGCGGATTTCCGCCTCCGGAATGTCCAGCTCGAGTGCGCCGCGCTCAATGCGGCGCTTGTACAGCGCGTGCGCCAGATTGTTCATCGTCTCGGCAGTCTCGACCAGAAAAGCGTATTCCTCGCGCAGCCCCTTGTCCCCCGCGAGGATTTTGTTGACCTTGTTGTAGGTCATGCGGGCCTTGGAGCAGATGACCGACTTGGCAAATTTCGCACCATACCGGCGGCCGTCCTTATCGACCTCCATCAGCGCGGAGAACGCCAGACGGTCCACCTTCGGGTTGAGCGAGCAGATGCCGTTGGACAGCGCGAACGGCAGCATCGGCACAACGTGTCCCGGGAAATAAACCGACGTGCCGCGGCGGAACGCCTCGGCGTCAAGCGGCGAATCCGGCGTGACGTAATGGCTCACGTCCGCGATGTGTACGCCGAGCAGATAGTGTCCGTTTTCCAGCTTTTCGAGCGATACCGCGTCGTCAAAGTCCTTCGCGTCATCGCCGTCGATGGTAAAGATCAGCTTGTCGCGCAGATCGAGCCGCTTGCCGGCGGTGCCCATATCGACCTCCTGCGGAATGGCGAGCGCCTGCTCGAGCACCTCGTTCGGGAATACATCGTACACACCGTTTTCGTGCAGAACAGCCGCGATAGCGGCCTCCATTGTACCGCTTTCGCCCAAATCCACGCGAACAACGCCCTGCGGCATAAACTGCTCATCGCCGTAGTGCGAGATCGAAACAGCCACGCAGTCACCGACGGCGGCTTCGCCGAGGTCATGCTTGTCCACCGCGATCTCCGGATACTTTTTCGAGGTCGGCTGCACGAAAAATGCCTTGCCGCGCTGCACGAGTTCGCCGGTCAGCTCTTTGCCGGCGCGTCCCAGCACGCGGATAACGGTTGCTTCCTTGCGGCCGCGGTTGTTCTTGCGCTCACTCACCTTGACGAGCACGCGGTCGCCGTGCCACGCACCGCCGGACGCATTCGGCGGGATGAACAGATCATCCGGCTTGGCTTCGCCCTCCGGATAATCCGGCGCGACAAACGCGAATGCCCGCTCGGTAGCCAGATAGGTTCCGGCCGCACAGCCGTAGTGCGCGGAGACCGCAAAGCGGTTTTTCTTATTTTTCATCACCCTGCCGTCCGCAATGAGCGCGTCCAGCGCGTTTTTGAGATTGTTTTTGCCTGCATTCGGCAGCTCGCGCCGGATGTCCTCAATACGGCACGGGTGCACCAGGATTTCCAACAGTCTGGATTCCAATTCGGTGTCTGCTTCTTTATTTTTCATGTTCGCCCCTCCAATCTTCGGCTTCTGGCGAAAAATCAATGCACTATTTCATTGTTATTATACCATTCTCAAATCTTATTGAAAAGCCAAAACCAAGTAAACCCATCACCATCCGCAAATTTGTACAGAATGTGACGAACAACATGAATTGACGCGGACAAGTCCGCATGGTACTATATAATAAGTTATCACAGTGATTTGGAGGGAATTTGCATGAAAGCACTCATCACGGGTGCGTCCTCTGGACTGGGACGCGAAATGGCGCGCCTGCTGGCGGCACGCGGCTACGAGCTGATCCTGTGCGCCCGCAGAGAGGAACGCCTGCGCGAACTGGCGGCAGAGCTGCCGGTACCGTGCCGCGTCATCGCGGCGGACGTGTCGGACGAGCAGGAATGCCGCCTGCTGTACGAGGCGGTACAAAGCGAGGAGCTGGAGGTCGTGATCAACAACGCGGGTTTCGGCCTGTTCGGCGAGTTTGTCACCGCCGATCTGGATGAGGAGCTGCGCATGATCGACACCAACGTGCGTGCCGTGCACATTCTCACCAAGCTGGCTGTGCGGGATTTTGTGCAGCGCGGACGCGGCTACATTCTCAACGTATCGTCCTCGGCAGGATTTTTGCCGGGACCGCTGATGGCAACCTATTACGCCACCAAAAACTATGTTCTGCGCCTGACAGAAGCCTTGCGCGAGGAGCTGCGCCGCGCCGGCTCTCCGGTGCGTGTGTGCGCCCTCTGTCCGGGACCGGTGGACACCGAGTTCAACAAGGTCGCAGGCGTGCGGTTTTCGCTCTCCGGTCTGTCGGCAGAGCGTGTGGCGCGCGAAGCTGTTGACGGCCTGTTTGCGGGCAAGGCGGTTGTCGTTCCGGGTGCAGCCATGAAGGCCATGACACTGGCGCGGCATTTCGCGCCGGACAGCATTCTTGCCCGTATCACCTATCATTTTCAGCATAAGAAGGGCGCAAAATGACTGCAAAAGAGATAAAAAGAACGCTGCAAAGCGAATTTGTGCGTACACTGCGCAAGCCGTTCGTGGACGCGGTCAAGGCATATAAGCTGGTAAAACCAGGCGATAAAGTCGCGGTCTGCATCTCGGGCGGCAAGGATTCCATGCTGCTGGCACTGCTGCTGCAGGATTTACAGCACACGGTGGATTTTGACCTCGTGTTCCTTGCAATGGACCCGGGCTATGCGCCGGAGGGCCGCAAGCACCTCGAGGAAAACGCGAAACGGCTGGACATTCCGCTCGAAATTTTCGATACCGATGTACTGCGCGTGGCAGGGGGGCATTCTGCCGAGCATCCGTGCTTCCTGTGTGCAAAGATGCGCCGCGGCTATCTGTACACCGAAGCACGCAAGCGCGGCTGCAATAAAATCGCGCTCGGTCATCACTATGATGATGCCATCGGCACCGTGCTGATGGGACTGATCTACGGCGGTCAGGTGCAGGCCATGCTGCCGCGCGTCAAGGCCAAGAATTACGAGGGCATGGAGCTGATCCGTCCGCTGTATTTCACGCGCGAGCAGAGTGTCCTCGACTGGACGGAATATTGCGGTCTGACCTTTCTGCCGTGCGACTGTCCGGCAAAAAAGCTGGAAAGCGACACCAAACGCGCCGAAATCAAGCAGCTGATCGCGTCTCTCGCGGCAAACAACCCGCAGATCGAAGCGAATATCTTCAACGCGGTCAAGAACGTCGATACCGTCAAGCTGCTCGGCTGGCGCGATGCGAACGGTAAACATAATTTTCTGGATCAATTTGAGTGATTCGAGGAACTATCATGAACATAAAGAGAGCAAAAAACGAAATCAAAAACGCACTCAAGGCGTATCTTGCGACCGATGAATTCGGCGCGTACCGCATTCCGCCGATTCGGCAGCGGCCAATCCTGCTGATGGGACCTCCGGGCATCGGCAAAACGCAGATCATGCAGCAGATTGCCGAGGAGACCGGCGTCGGTCTTGTCTCCTACACGCTGACGCACCACACGCGCCAGTCCGCGCTCGGTCTGCCGTTCATCGACAAGGTGGTGCTCGGCGGCGAGGAACGCACGGTCACCGCCTACACGATGAGCGAGATTATCGCTTCGGTGTACCGCGAAATGGAACGTACAGGCGTAAAAGAAGGCATTCTGTTTCTCGATGAGATCAACTGCATTTCCGAGACGCTCACGCCGATGATGCTGCAGTTTCTGCAGTGCAAGACCTTCGGCAACCAACAGTTGCCCGCCGGATGGGTAGTCGTAGCGGCCGGAAATCCGCCGGAATACAACAAATCCGTGCGGGAATTTGACGTGGTAACACTCGATCGCGTCAAAAAAATCGACATCGAAGAGGATTTCGGCGTGTGGAAGGAGTACGCGTACCGACGAGGCATCCACGGTGCCATCCTGTCCTATCTCGAGATCCGGCGCGAGCATTTTTACCGCGTAGAGGCCACCGCCGACGGACTGCAGTTTGTCACCGCACGCGGCTGGGAGGATTTGTCCGAGCTGATGCAGGTGTACGAGTCGCTGGGTATTCCGATTGATCGTCAGGTTGTGGAGCAGTATCTGCAGCTGCCGCAGGTGGCAAGCGATTTTGCGAATTATCTGCAGCTTTATGACAAATACAAGCAGGTTTACCGCGTAGATGAGCTGCTTTCCGGCACCTGGGAGCCGGTTCGCGCTTCCGAACTGCGGGACGCGCCGTTTGACGAAAAGCTGGGCGTACTCGGTCTGCTGCTGAGCCGGCTGGCGGACGGTGCCCGTGACGCGTACCGTCTGGATGCGCTGACCGACGCACTTCATGCCGACCTGCTCGCCATCCGAGAAGGCGAAAAAGCCATCACTTCCCTGCCGGATGAAAAACGTGCCGCGCTTGCAGACAAGCGAAACGGCGGCTCGTCCGACAAGGACGCGCTCTATGTCGCCTCCCGTGAGGTGGAGCGTCTGGACGCCTACCGACAGACGCTCACACTCGAAAAAGTACCCGATGAGCAGCAGTTTGACCACCTGAAGGCGCTTTTCTCCGCCGATGTGGACGCACGCGCGGCCGCCGCAGACAAGACCGACACCGAACTTGCGAACGCCTTTGCCTTCCTCGATGCCGCCATTCCGGACTCGCAGGAGCTGGTGCTGTTCGCTACCGAGCTGACCGCGAACTGGTTTACCTCGTGGTTTATCCAGAACTTCGGGTGCGATGCATATTTCGCGCATAACAAGCGCCTGCTGTTCGATGATACGCAGAAACAGCTTCTGCAGAATATTGAATCCGCAAGAAACGAAGAATCCTAAACATTCTGCCCAGAAACCCGGTTGCGCATTAGGCCGCAGCCGGGTTTCCGGCGTATGTAGAAAAGGTAAATTGTAAAGGCAATACCGTATAATTGAACAAGAGCGATTTGCGAATAAATTTTGCATACTGATAAGACGCGGACGGAACTCGCGCAAGGAACCGAAGCCAAAATCAGAATACAAAATTTCCGCTTAAAGCCTGCAAAAAACAGACCGACATTCACTCTGTCGGTCTGTTTTTTGCGATTTACAAATAATACTTCAACAGCTTGAGCTGCGTCAGCGGACCTTCCGCTGCAATCACCATCGCCCAGATCACCGCGAGGTGCAGCGGATACGCCGCATAAAAGGCTTTGTTCAGCTTCGGGTGCGGTTTCCGGCTGCGCTCGCCGTTGTACAGCAGCAGAAGGAGCGCTGCCGCCGCCGTGCCGCGGATCGAACCCCAATCCGGCATACCGAGCGAGGAATAAAACAGCGCACCCCAGAGTAAAACAACAAGCGCGCGGCTCCATCGGCTCTCGGCATACGACAGGCACAAAATCAGCAAAATTCCCCATACACCGTAGTCGATGTTGCACCGGAGATGCGCAAGCGGATACCGCTCAAACAGCAGCACAACAAACACGAGCACCGCAAACCGCGCGAGCCAATCCCGCAGGGCAAGGTGCTTTCGCCAAACGTGCAGCAGCGCGACCGCGATTGCCGAGGCAAGGAGCAGCACGGTGCACAGCCGGCGGAAGCGCGAGTCAAACTCCGGCTCCGCCGTATAGACCGCGAAGCCGCCGCAGGCGAGCAGGAGCACCGCAAGCCCTTTGGACTGAATCACCCGCGCCAGCGGCTTTTTACGAAAGAAAACCAGCAGAACCAGCCCGATAAACAGCGTAAACAGAATATTTAAGTTTCGGAACGCCCGACTCGGATCGGCGGGAAACACCGCTCCGAACGCGGGCTCGAGATACCAGCGGTTGAGCGTAAACGCATACGGAAGCTGCGAGATGACCCCGAGCAGCAGCAGACGCCCGCCGTATCGGCGGAGATCATGGCTGTGGCGGAATCCTTCGACCAGACAGAAGGCATAAATCGGAAACGCCATGCGTCCGATTGCTCTGGAAATCATATACACCTTGCTAAACGCCGGAAAAAACACCCTGTCCAGACGGCACGCCGCCGCATGGTCAATCACCATCGCAAGGAACGCGGCAAGCTTCAGCATCAGTTCGGTCATAACAGTCCCTCCTTTCCGACTGTTGCGGAAAGCGGCATCCGGAGGAGTATTGACGCTGATCGAATACCGCTTTGTTTCCTATGCTTTTACAGTTCTATTATATCGGTTTCCGCAGATTGTCACAATGTGGGATTCCCACAAAGTCGGAGGTCGGTTGTCGTGCAGATTGGATAAGAAAAACGCCGCCTGCACACATCATTCCTTGATGTAGCGCAGACGGCGCAGAAACTCTTCGTTGTCGGTTTTTTCGCAGATGGCGTCAATGCCGGAGGAGATGATCCAGACCGCCATGCCGCGCCGCGCGCACAGCACCAGCATATCAATGATCATCTTGTGATGCGCCGATTCCTGTCCCGCGAACGGGAAAAAGCAGATCAGCAGCTTGGGATTGAGCAGATACCACCGATAATACGAAAACCGCAGACGATCGGGCAGTGACCATGCGCTGATCGGACGCAGCAGCATTTCGCGCGGGAACCAGCGAGTCGCCTCCTCCAGAATACTGGAGACGAGCTTTTTGCGGATCAGCCGCTTGTCTGCCTTAGGAATCAGACAGGTGCACAGATTGTCGAGCGCGGTCATGTTGTCAAACAGCACGCCGCCCGGCCGGTCGGGCCGCTCAATCTGGATGCCGATCTCGGTGCCGATGATACGGTTCAGCTCGCTGTGGTCGTAAATTCTGCCGTCCAGCCGGAAAATGCCGTTCTGCCAGCCCTGATTCCCCAGAAAGCAGTCGTGCAGACGGCGTCCGGTGCTGTAATTCTCATCGTGCAGAAAGGCGATCTCGCCGGCGCATATCTCGAAGGACAGCGGCGGCAGTGGCGGCAGGAACAGTTCAAATACGGAAAGCACCGTCTTGCCCTTTGCGGGCGCTGTGCGCTCCATCCATGCCGGACGGCTGGCACGCTCCCAACCGAGCAGCTCAAACAGGCGCGGGCCGTATTCCTCGGGATACAGCCGGAAAAAGGTGCGGCGCTCCTTAATCACATCAATGCGGCCGGCATAGCGGAACATGAACATCTCATCCATATCGAAAAGGAGCACCGCCATGCCATGCCCGAGCAGAAGCTGTACGCACTGCATCAGCCGGTCCTGATCCTGCCGGCGCAGTGCCTCTGTCAGCCGATCGAGGACGAGCAGCCGGCAGCCGGTGAACCATGCGCGGAACACCGAAAGCCGGTAATAATCCAGCACCGAAAGGTCGGCAAGGCGCGTCTCCCACGAATGCTCCAGCCCAAGCTGCCGCAGCATATCGGTCGCGGCAAGCGATTTCAGCCGTGCCGCACTGCGGTTCTTCTGCCGGTATGAGGTCGTTCTGCCAAGCGCCAGCACAAAATCGCGCATGGTCAGCTCCCTGCCCGCAAAGCGGGATTTGTCCACCAGCATGGTGTTCTGCCGGATCCAGTGCTCAATCACTGCGGCGCCTGTCTTGCTGCCGCAGCAGAAGGCGCGTCCGTCCGTCAGTGCAAGGCGTCCCTTGAAAAGATCCAGATATGCAGTACCGGAGGTCAAATACTCATCCACATATACGCCGATGCACTCGCCACAGGAAACCGAGATATCAAACCGGTATTCGCCGGTATCGCTGCGGAATACACCATGCTCAATGCGTATCAGTTCTTCCTTCATGTCACTCCTCCTGCAGCAGCAGCGGCAGTGTAACGCAGCATTCGGTACCGATTCCCTTCGCGCTGAATATCCGCAGACCGTAATTTTCTCCGAACATCAGCCGTATACGGCTGTTGACATTGCGCAGCGCAATGCCGCCGCGTTTGCGGCTGACGGCGTTCGCGCTGCCATGGGCAAACTCCTCGTTCAGCTGCTCCACCTGCTCCTCGGAAATACCGATTCCGTCGTCCTTGACGCGCAGGAACAGCGTGTTTTCGCTGTTTTCCACCGAAATATGTACGGTTCCCTGCCCTATCTTGCTCTCCAGGCCATGCACGACGGCGTTTTCCACCAGCGGCTGCAGGATCAGCTTGGGCATACGCGCCTCGAGCAGGTCCTCGTTTTCCATTTCCAGTTCCATATCCAGCTTGTCACCGAAGCGGCAGCGCTGGATGGTGAAATAGTTCTCGGCGTTGTCCAACTCGTCCGAAAAGGTGACATATTCCTGCACATTGGAGATGGTGTAGCGAAAAAAAGTCGCCAGTGCCTCGGTCGTCTCCGCGATGTCCTCGCAATCCGCCAAGAGCGCATCCGAACGGATCGCCTCAAGCGCATTGTACAGAAAATGCGGATTGATCTGGTTTTGCAGCGCCAGATACTCCGCCTGCTTCTGCCGCAGGCGGGTGATCTCCTCGCCGTGCAGACGATCCTCGATCTCGTGGAAAAAGGCAAAAATATCGCGGCAGCGGCTCCAATCCTCGTGCAGCACCGCATCCAAATTGCCGTCCCGCCGATAACGGCGCAGCGCCCGGCGCAGCTTCCATTGTGTTTTCAGCCACATGCCCTTCACCTACCTGTACAGCTTTTTATAGTCCGACGGACTGATTCCGGTGGTTTTCTTGAACAGGCGGGAGAAATATTTCAGGTCACGGTAGCCAACCTGTTCGGCAACGTCCTGCACCGAGCATTCATCGCCGCACAGCAATTCCTTCGCCTTATTCATGCGCAGCTCGGTCAGATAATCCATGAAATTCTGTCCGGTCTCCTTTTTGAACATGGCGGAAAAGTAGGTCGCGTTGAAGCCGACCGCATTGCTGACGTCCTCGAGCCGCAGAGACTCCTGATAATGCTGCTGGATAAAGTGCTTTGCGTCCGTAATGGGACGCGCTTCGCGCTGAGAGCGCTCCCGGCGCAGGCGGTTCAGCTCACCGCTGACGCCGTCCTGCAGCAGTCGAAGCAGCTCCTGTGCGTTGGTACACTGCCACAGTCCGTCCTCCATGCGCTGATAGAACTGCTCATCGGCGCTGCCGTCCTGCTGCAAGCCGTAGCGCACCGCAGTTAGTATCTGCCGGAACCAGTCCTCCAGCATTTGTCCCCAGAGCGGCTGCATAGACATAACTGCGCGGTAGCTGTCCTCCAGCTCCTCGGCGTACTGCTCGGTGTTCAGACATGCGGCAGCCTCCTGAAAGCGACGCTTCTGCGCGCCGTCCAGCGTATAATGCAGGGAAAAATCCGGTGTTTCGGCTTCGGCGTCCCGCCAGTTTGGTGTGTGGCACAAACCGTCGATGCACAGCCAAAGCGCCTCCTTCAGCGAAACGGACAGCTTTTCTGCGGTGCTCTGCCGACTGCCAAGGCAGACGGCGGCGCGAATGCCCCAGAACAGGTCGCGCTGCTTTTCGATTTCCTTGCGTATCTTGGTGAAGCACCGCTTGACCTCGACCGGCTGATACTCCGGCGTATACACGGCCGCCACGATACCCTCGCGGCGTGCCGATGCCACAAAGCCGCAGTCCATCTGTCCCAGCTCCTGCCGGACGATCTCGAGCGCGTGCTTCTGCATGGCACGGAAGCCGTCCTGATTTTCTGCCGCGGACGGAATATTCGGCTTGATAACAGCCGCAAAGTAGCTGCCGCCTTCGGGCAGACCGCGCTCCAGATCAAACGAGCGCACGGTGCTCGAGGTGCGTACACCGCCGCGCACCTCAGTCATCAGGGTGTCGATGATGCGCTCCTGCTCGCGCTCGCTGCTCTTTTTCAAGCGGTACTCTATCGCTGCTTCCTCGCCCATCTTCTCCTTGAGGCTGATCAGCAGATCGACCATTTCCTCCTGCTTGAGCGGCTTAAGCAGATAGCCTTCTACGCCGTATTTGAGCGCATTCTGCGCATATTCAAACTGGCGGTAGCCGCTGACGATGATAAAATGCAGTCCCGGCTGAATCTGCTTTGCCTGCCGAATGAGGTCAATGCCGTCATAGCCGGGCATGCGGATATCGGTCACCAGCAAGTGCGGCTTCTTTTCGCGCACTTGATCGAGTGCGCTTATACCGTCGCTCGCCATGCCGACAATCTCAAAGCCAAGACCTTCCCAGTCAATCAGCTTGCGCATCAGCAGCAGGACCTTTTTTTCATCATCTGCCAGTACGACCCTTAACATACATATTCCCCTTTGAAGGTAATTTTAGGAAAATGAATTTCGCTTGTTGATAAGAAAAAGGGAAAACGTATCCGTTTTCCCTTTTTCTTATTCATAATAACACTGTTTGCAAGGATTTGCAAAGCATTTTCAAGAAATTACTCGTAATCCTTAACGTTGCTGGAGTCGATCCAGGTGTTGTCGGTTACGATCTCGGTGGTGTCGAGGGTTTCACCCTTGAGCAGCTTAACAGCAGCCTCGATGCCGTTTGCAGCCATAGCGCCGCCGTTCTGAGAAACGGTACCGGTGATGCGGCCGTCCTGAATAGCCTCAAAGCCGTCCGGCGTGCCGTCAACGCCTGTGATAACGATGCCGGAGTTTGCACCTGCTGCGTTGCCGGCGCCTACTGCCATGCCGTCGTTCTCACAAACGATAGCATCCAGATCGTAAGCGGACAGCCAGCTCTCAACAGTGGACTGTGCGCTTGCGGTATCCCACTGGCAGTCAGCCGGAGCAACGACCTGCTTGATCTCGGGGTAGTTCTTCAGAATGTTCTCGTAGCCTTCCATGCGCTGCAGACCGCCTGCGTCGCCGGACGGGCCGGTCAGGATAGCGATGTTGCCCTTGCCGCCGAGGAGCTTTGCAACCTGCTCCATCTCGGTTTCGCCGGCCTTTACGTTGTTGCCGTAGGAAACAGCGGAGATGCCGTTGTTCTGCCAGTCGGTGCAGGCAGAGATGATGTTGATCATAACAACGCCGGCATCAGCTGCAGACTTTGCAGCATCCGCGAGGCCGTCCGGATCAACAGGCTCGAACAGGATGGCGTCATAGCCCTCGGATACGCACTGCTCAATCTGGCTGATCTGGGTAGCGGCGTCCTGATCGGCACTCAGAATGGTCAGGTCAACGCCCAACTCGTCAGCCTTGGCCTCAGCAGCCTCGGATACGGCAATCTGGAATGCGTTGGTCTGGTGCTGCTGGATGAGGGCGATCTTGTAGGAATCGCTGCCGGAATCAGCACCGGAATCGGTGCCTGCATCAGAACCGGTGGAAGTACCACCGCAGGCAGCCAGACTCAGAGTCATGGCACCGGTAAGCAGCATAGCGAGAAGTCTCTTTTTCATTTTCTTTTTCCTCCTTAGAGAAGTTGTGGTTATGATAGGAGGAGAGAGGAGCGTTCGCACGCTCCTGCGGTCCTCACAGTCAACAATGGAAATCAGTTTTTCTTGGTCTTGCCCTTTACGTCGATCAGAACGGCTACCACGATGATAACGCCCTTGACGATCTTCTGCCAGTGGGACGATACGCCCATGATATCCAGACCGTTTGCGATAACGGTGATCAGCAGACAGCCGATGACAACGCCCCACGGCTTGCCTACGCCGCCGGTCATGGATACACCGCCGACTACGCACGCGGTGATGGCGTCCATCTCGTAGCTCTCGGCTGCGGTCGGCTGGCCGATGGTAACGCGGGAGGTCATCAGGAAGCCGCACAGACCAGCCAGCAGGCCGGCAATGGCGAACGTGGAGATGCGGATCGCGGTGGTGTTGATGCCGGAAACGCGGGCTGCCTGCAGATTGCCGCCGCAAGCGTAAACACGTCGTCCGTAAACCGTTTTAGATAAAACAAATGCACAGATGATGATAACGATTACAAGAAAGATGGACAGCATCGGAATGCCTGCGATAGAAGATGCAGCGACAGCCTTGTAGCCCTTGCTGATGCCGGTGATCGGCTTGCCGTTGGAGGTCAGCAGCGCCAGACCACGCACAGCCGTCATCGAGCCGAGTGTCATAATAAACGGGGGCAAATCGCCGATGGCAACGCCGATACCGTTTACCATGCCGACTGCCAGACCGGCCAGCATCGCAACGACCAGCGGCACGATGAGCGGCAGATCACCCTTGCCGAGCAGCGCTGCCAAAATGCCGGTGAATGCTACGGTAGAGCCGACCGACATATCAAATCCGCCCGCAATAATGACGAACATCATGCCGAACGCCAGAATGCCGTTGATGGAAGCCTGCTTGAGGATGTTGACGAGGTTGTTCGGGCTGATGAAGCTGGGCTTCAGAATGGTCAGCGCAACGACCAGTACGATAAAGATCAGGAAGATGAAGTATTCACTGATCAGTCCTTTAAGATTTTTCTGTTTCATGTTGTTCCCCTTCCTTTATACTTCAAGCGCGGATGCCAGCGTCATGATGCGTTCCTGCGAGAACTCGTTGCGCTTCACCTCGCCGGAGAGATTGCCTTCGCACATTACCATGATGCGGTCGCAGACGCCCATCAGTTCGGGGATCTCGGACGAAATCATGATAACCGCCTTGCCCTGCTGCACCAGCTTGCCGAGCAGCAGATAAATATCGCGCTTAGCGCCGACGTCGATACCGCGGGTCGGCTCATCGAGAATGATGACGTCCGGATCGTTCAGCAGCCACTTGGCGATAACGATCTTCTGCTGGTTGCCGCCGGACAGGTTGCCCGCGATCTGGTCGCCGGAAGGAGTTTTGATATTCAGCTTTTTGATGTACTCCATGGAAGCGGCGCGTGCCTTGCCCTTGTTATAAAGACCATGGCTGAGCAGCTTCTTGATCGCTACCATGGCGATATTGTCGTTTACCGAACCGCTGAGGTTCAAACCGGTGACCTTACGGTCCTCGGTGATGAGGGCCACGCCCTCCTTGATGATATCCTTCGGAGAGTGGACCTTGATCTTTTTGCCCTTGACAAAAATCTCACCCTGCGACAGCTCGTGTATACCGAAGATGCCTTCCACCAGTTCGCTTCGACCTGCGCCTACCAGACCGCCGATGCCGAGAATCTCGCCGCGGCGAACCGAAAGGCTGACGCCCTTTACCTTGTTGTCGGCGCGAACGATGTTCTTTGCCTCAAAGATCACATCGCCGATCTCCGCATCCAGCTTGGGGAATACATCGGTGATTTCGCGGCCGACCATCATCTTGATGAGCTGCGACTCGTCCAGATCCTTAGTATCGCCCGAGCCGATGTACTGACCATCGCGGTAAACGCTGACGCGGTCACAGATGGAGAAGATCTCGTCCATGCGGTGCGAAATGTAGATAATCGCAACACCCTTTGCCGTCAGGCTGCGGATATGCTCGAACAGCAGCTCAACCTCACGGTCGGTGATAGCGGCGGTCGGCTCGTCCATGACAATGACCTTGGCGTTGATGGAAATTGCCTTGATGATCTCGATCAGTTGGCACTGTGCAACGGTGAGGTTGCGCAGCTTTTCCTTCGGGGAAACGTGCAGACCGCACTCCTTGATGAGCTTTTCCGCTTCTGCGATCTCTGCCTTTGCATCGACCAGACCGTTTTTGCGGAGCTCGCGTCCGACGAAGATATTTTCATACACGGACATATCCAGAATCGGGTTCAGCTCCTGATGGATCATGGCAACACCATGGTCCATGGCTTCCTTCGGGTTAGAAACGTGATACGGCTGACCGTTGAAGATGATCTCGCCGCCCTCGTCCTTGGTGTAAATGCCCATCAGAATTTTCATCAGGGTGGATTTACCGGCACCGTTCTCGCCCATCAGCGCGTGAACCTCGCCCGGCTTCACTTGAAGCTGCACATGATCAAGCGCCTTTACGCCCGGGAAAGACTTGCTGATATCTTTCATTTCCAGTACATACTCCATGCTGCTCTTCCCTCCTCATGTGTCATTTCTTTGTGATGATTTTATCAAAGTCGCCGAAATTAGAAAACACACAATCTTCACATTAGGGGTGATAATTTTTAGTTTTTTTACAAATACGGCACTTTGCTTAAAACACTGTATTTCAAATTGTGCAGATTGACAATATCTTTTGTGTACACCGATTCAAATGTACGCAGAGCAGCAGGTCCCTGCACAGTGCATTTCCTGTGCAGAGACCTTGGGAAACACCGCACAATTAAAGCGCTCTTGTTCAATTATAGTGAAGATTTCCATCGGAGTGAGAAACCGCTCATCTGAGCAGAGCTTATACATCACGGCAGTGTGGAGAGCCATATGCGGATAACCTGTTTTCACCGTTTCGATGCAGAAACAGTGAACCCAACGGCAAAATGAAAAGATGAGGTGCCGCTTATGCGCAGCAGAGATACAGAAAAGACGATAAGAGAGCTTCAGCAGTTCCTGCGCGAGCATGAGGACGAAATCACTGATGAGGACAGCATGCATCGTCTGGCGATAACCTTTATGTCGCAGCACAACAGCCGGTTGCAGCCGAAACAGACCGAGCCGGAAGACGCATCCGATTATCTGGAGCTGGCGGAGGCGGCGAGCTCTAAGAAGAAACGGCTGGAATACCTGCACAAAGCGGTCGAAGTCGAGCCGGAAAATATTGACGTGCAGTTGGAGCTGCTGCTTGCGGAGCACAAAAAGTACGGCGGATATGAGGAAACGCAGATGCTGCTTCCGCTGGCCATTCTGTACTACAAGCAGAACCAGTTCGACAAGGCGAAAGACTATTTGAACCGCCTTGCTAAAGTAAACCGAGACACAAAGAAGTTCATGCGTCTGGAGGCGAAGCACGATGGGTACAGCCTGCGTATGGAACAGGGAATGTACGGCTATCGGCCGGGCACCATTGAAGAACTGGTAGACGCGTATTTGAACCCGACCTATCTGTTCAATGCAACGCCGTATTTCAGCCAGTGGGCATATCAATATCTGCGCACGCAGACTGCCTCGAAGAAGAAAAAGCCGAAAAACGAGGAGTAAGTCCGAGAGCCGCAGCGAATAACGAAGATGACAAGAACCCGATACGGTGTAAAGCACGGTATCGGGTTCTTGTTCTGTTTCATAAATAGGACATGGGGCTACGTCCAAGCAGGTGTTTTCCTCGCTATTCTTCTTCATCCGCACGTTCCGGCAGGATGAGCACCACGCGGAATATGCTTTCCTGCGGCTCGAACTCCACCGTTCCGCCAAGACGGCGAGTCAGCTCGCGCACCGAGGCGGTTCCGATTCCGCTGCCCGTATGCTTGCGCGAAAGGAACGCACTGCCGCGCCGGTTCACCTCGCCGTCATAGCTGTTTTCGAGCACCACATACAGCCGCCGAAACTGCTGCTTCATGTGCAGGCAGATGGACTTTTCCGTGCTTTCGGGCAGTCTCCAGCACGCCTCCAGCGCATTTTCCAGCAGATTCCCCAGTATGGTGCAGAACTGCACGCTGAACGCAGCGGTATCCTCGGACAGCTCGGCGCGAACCGACACCCGAATTCCTGTGCGCCGCGCAGAGCTGACATAATAGTACAGCATCGCATCCACCGCCGGATCGTGGCAGTAGCTTTCCGGTCGGGTCGCTTCGGACAGCGCAGTAATGCGGCTGATATACGTAAGCTGCGCCTCCGGATCGCCCGCCATACCCGCAATCGTGCGCAGATGCTGTCGGAAATCGTGCCGCTGGCGGCGGCTTTCCTCAATCTTCTCCGAAATCTGCGCAAAATGCGCCTTCTGCATGGCAAGCTGCCGCGCCATCTGCCGCTGCTCCTCCGTAAAGGTCAGGCTGCGTCGATAGCCCTGTGCGATATCCTGCCAGAACACCGCGCCCAGCACGCACACCAACAGCAGGCAGCCCCATTCATAAAACCATTTGCCGAGAATCGGCTCGTAGGCAGGCAGCAGGCAGTCCCACAAAAACAGCGTGCCGTAGAAAATATCCGCGCAGAACAGCGCTCCGGCGTGCCATTCCCGTCGGCGCGCCGCATAGAGGGCCGAGCCGAGCAGATAGACTGTCACCGCCAGCCGAAACAGCACCGTCAGATCGGAAAATGCGCGGATACTCCATTCGGACAGGTGCGCGGCACACGCACCGCACAGCAGCGCCGCACCACATATGCCGGCGCAGACCAGAACCGCCGCCTTGCGCACGGCATTCGGCAGCGCACAAATACGTCCATGCAGCAGAACGATCAGCAGCGTAGTCAGGTAGCCGCTGACCAGCTCGATGGTGTACCAAGGCTGCACCGGCAGCGCCTTCAGCGCATGAACGACCGGACCGGACAGCAGCACTGCCGCGCTCAGACTCAGCAGCAGAAACAGCCGTGAATTAGGCGGGCACCGCATGGAGCCGAGACACAGCCACAGCGCAAAGGACGCAAACAGCAGCATAAGTGTCAGCATAGCGGCGGAGATGCACACGCGCACCGCACGCTGGGTATTCACGCCCAGCGCTGTACCGAACGCCGGCGGATAGGTCATACCGCTGTATATCCAGCTTTCATCTCGCACCGCCAGCAGCAGGCGCACCGTGCCGCTGCCCTCAAAGCTGACCGCACGGTTTTGCAGCCATGAGCGGTACTGCTCGGCGTTCGTCTCGCCCGCGGAGAGCACCAGTTCGTCATCAATATAAAACCGATAAGCGGAAAAGATCTCGGGCAGCTCGATCAAATACCGCCGCGGCGTTTCGGGCAGCAGCAGCGTCAGCATATAGGTGCCGCAGCCATGCGGCGTCCGTTCCGTTCTGCCGAAAGCAAAATTGCTGTATGCGCCAATCTGCACTGAACGAACGGTGCTTTTATCGCGGTTTTCGCAGGTTTTCGGGGAAAGCAGCACATCGGGATAGAAATTCCAGCCGTTCCACAGGCTGCGCACCGGATACGCCGCCAAATCGTCCTCAGAAACGAACAGCGTTCCGGCGATTGCCTGCGGCGCAGACTGCGTATATTTGTTGTCATAGTGGTACAACAGCAGGCAGAACGCAGATGCCGCCGCAAATACCAGCAAAGCCGTCAGCAAACGGCGAAAGAACCGGCTCACAGGTGTTTCCTCCACCACATCAGACCGAAAACTGCCGCCAGCACGGCCGCGCCTGCAGCCGCAAACGGCAGCTTCTGTTCCGGTTCGGCAGGTGCTTCTGCCTCATCGGTCGTCAGCGTCATACCGTCCGGCAGGTCGATCTTCTCTCCGTTCAGCCGCAGTTCCGCCTGTGCTCTTCCCTCTGCCGATCGAGTGAGCGTAACCGCAAGAGTATCCGCATCGGTCAGCTCCAGCGCCCGCAGCGTATCGACCGGAAGCGAAAAGGCAATACCGTTTTTATTCAGCGTCAACGGCTCGTCCAGCTCGATCAGCGCCAGCAGGCGCGTACCGGAAAGCACCGCACCGTCTGCGGTGTCCTGCTCAAGGACAGTCGCGGCCGGCTCCGCCGCAACCGACTGCTTGACTTCGCCGGACGGCGCGCCAGCGGGTTGCCGCTGCACCGGCTGTCGGCTCTCGGTCTGACCGCGCAGCACCGGCGGCGTCGGTATCGTTGCCTCATCCTCTAGCCTTGACGGCGCAGTAATGAAAGGAACGGTGGGGACTGCCGTTTCCGGCTTCTCCGGTGCTGCGGGCGTCTCCGATTCATCGTCTGCGGGCAGGTCAGGCTCGGGTGCTTGAGCGGCATCTTCGGACGGCGTTTCCGGCTCGTCCGCTGCCGGTTCGGAGGTACTCGGTCGATGGTGCGAGCCGCCCGAATGTGAGCCGCCGGGCGATGGCTGAATAATATCCGGCAGATAGGTATCCTCACCGCCGCCGTCGCGGCTGCCCGCACTGTAGCCGTGCTTGAGCGGAGCGACGTCGTATGTAAAGGTCAGAATGCCGGTCTGCCCTCCGGGATATTCCACCTGCAATGCACAGGTCGTTCCCGATGTCAGTCCGCAGGTCTGCGGATAGAG
Source organism: Butyricicoccus sp. OF27-2pH9A (assembly GCF_027693185.1). Classification (NCBI taxonomy): domain Bacteria; kingdom Bacillati; phylum Bacillota; class Clostridia; order Eubacteriales; family Butyricicoccaceae; genus Butyricicoccus; species Butyricicoccus sp. OF27-2pH9A. The sequence continues at coordinate 53,159 of NZ_JAQEXK010000006.1, read as the reverse complement.
TTTCAGCGCATCCGTCCCGACCGAAATCCCGCGCGTCAGCGCCTCCCATGCACCGTTTTCCTGCTTAAGCCATACCGTGAACCGGTCGCGCTGCGCCTTTTGCTCCTCGGTCAGCACCCACGGAAAAATCATCTGACCGCGTGCCGTGATGAACTCACCGATCTCCGGCTTTCCGGTCTGCTGTACGCTCACGCGACAGCGAATCATCGGCGCTTCCACGCCCTCGGCAAGCGAAAAGCACGCTCTGTCCTCCCCATCGACCAAAAGCAGCGGCGCCACAGCATCATACACGCCGGGCGTATTCCAATCGACCGCCGACAGCTCCCACGCTCCGGTGAAAAAGTCATAGGGTGTGCCATCCGCATCATAGCCGCACAAGCCGTCTCTCGCATCACGGAAAAAGGCGTGCAGCGCGTCCGCATCTCCGCAGGCAATCGCGGCTACGTCAACATTTACCTGTGTGTCGAAGCGCGTCAGCACGATGGTTTCCGGTTCCGGTTCGGGCGTGGATTCGGGCGGTTCGGATTCCGGTTCGGGCTCGATCCAAAAGCCGCTGTCCATATCGGGTTCTGCCGGCTGAATCGCGCCGTTTTCCTCATTTTCGTCCGATACTTCCGGCGTTTCCTCGATGGTTTCCGTATCGGCAGGCTGATTTTCCGCAATGGCAGGCGGCTGCTCCGCGCCGTGCTCCGGCAGATCCGGCAGTTCGTCCGCCAATGCCGCGCCGGTACACGCTGCCGCGCACAGCAGCGGCAAAATCAGCTTCGCATATGCTCTCATAATCCCCTCTCCATTTCCCGCAGGGCAAACGCCTGAAAGCTGCGCAGCACCTCGCTGCGGCAGCGCCGCGCAATCGGCAGACGAAGTCCGTTATCCATAATAAAATCACTGCCCTCCTGCGCGGCTACATGCCCGAGTTGGATTAAAATACCGCGCCCGATGCCGAGAAAACGGTTGTCCGTCTCCAGCGGCGCGGTCAGTTCGGCAAAGGTCGCTGCACTCTCAATACTGTACTCACACAGGCGCACCACGCCACGCCGTGCGATCGACTCGATGCACACAATCTCCCGCCGGGAAAGCATCTGCACGCCGCTTTTGGTGGGTACAGTCAAAAGATCGGACGGATCGGGCGCAGGAAAGCAGAAATCCAACGCCTGCCGCAGGCGCTCCTCGGCAAAGGGCTTAACCAAATAGTAGGTGGCGCGCACCGCATAGCTTTCCAACATAAACTCCTGGCTGGTGGTAAGGAAAATGATCCGGCAAGCCGGGTCGCGGTGATACAGCAGCCGCGCGACCTCCATGCCGCTGACCTCGCCCATGTAAATATCAATAAATGCGGCGTCATACCGTCTGGGCACGAACGCGGCGGTAAATTCCTCGCCGGAGGCAAACTCCTCGATGGTGAACGCAGCGCCGCGCGGTGCAAGCTCCCGCTCGAGCGCCTCCCGCAGAACCGCGCGGTCGGCGGACAGATCATCTATAATCGCGATACGCAGCATACAACGCCTCCTGAATAAACTATTCCATTTTCATTATAGCACAAAAACAACGCGGTCGAGCAACCGTTTGGTCGCTAAAAGCAGCCGTTCGGTAAAACCGCTTGCCGCGGGCTTGACAGCGTAGTTTACTATAATCAGCCAGACTCGATACGGAGTCCGGCTTTTTATGGCAATCCCGCATAATTGAACAAGAGCGATTTGTGAGTAAATTTTGCGTACTGATGAGGAGGAGAACACATGCATCTGGCACTGCTGGCACGATATCTGGACGGTGACTTGTGGGAGGCGCGGCTGTGCGCTGCTGTTCCCGAAGAGCCTTTGCCGGTTGATGAATTCAACGCGCTTTCCGCGCTCTCCGGCTGCACCGCCGCCTACGATGCGGCAGTTGTGGCACTGGATGGTCCGGACGGTCTGACAGCGGTACGCGAGCTGCGGCAGCGGGCGCCGCTGCTGCCTATCCTCTGGATTGCAGATGAGATGGAATACGCGGTGTTCGCATTCCGATATCGCGTGACGGCATTCCTGCTGCGCGATGCTTCAACCGCGGCACTGCGCAGCGCGATCAACACCATGAGGAGGGAATCTGCATGAATATTGCCTGCTGCGGCATCGACCGCGAGCAATTCCACGCAGCAGAACAGGCGTGTGGCTGTCCGGTGCTGTATTTTGCCGATGCACCCGACCGGCGCGGCGACGTTCGGCTTGCCTATGCCCTGCGGGACGGCGTACCGATCCGGCTGGCGGTAGTCGGTTATCAAGGCGCGGCGGGACTGACCGCGTGCGATTTTCTGTGCAGCCATCTGCCCAGAGAGCGCATACTGTGGCTGTGCTGCCGACCCGAGTTTTCCACAGAGGCACGACGACTCGGCGTACACTTCTATCCCGTGGGACCGCCCGATACCGTCCCACCCAATCAAATTACACAGGAGCTCATCCGCCTGCTGCGGCAGCAGCCGGAATACAATAAAGGAGGCATAACAGAATGAAATACAAAAGAGGGATCAGCTTGACATTGACAGCGGCGCTGCTGCTGTCAATGCTGCCGCAGATCGTACTGCCAAAGGCAGCGGCAGCCAATATACCGGAGCGCGAGATCGACAGCAGCACCTATGCGGCGCTCGGTCTGTCGCTCAATGCCGAGGACAAAGGCGCGTCTCTGACAGCGCCGTACAGCAAGAAGCACGTTTCGCAGGCGTTCACCGCCAGCGAGGTCTATGTTGCGGCGAGCGGTTCGCAGGCGAACCGCTACCTCATCCGGGACGGCTTCGACCGCATGGAGACCAACAACCGCGATTCCGCTGTCTATGACGGTAACAACAAGAGCAATGTGCAGGGCAATCTGGACGGCGCGTATATCCGCTACGGCGTCAGCAGCTACGGTCTGCCCTCTGACAAGGGCAGCACCTATGCCAGCAAGCTCAGCTCGAACAGCAGAAACCTGACCGATTACAACAATAACGACTTTTCCGGCATTTATGCCACCAGCACCGCGTTCAACAAGGGCGACGGCAAGGATAATTACGTTGCCGAGCTTCGTGCTTACGGTCGCGGCGAAAAAACCACCATCGGCAGCAAAAAGTACGACGGTAAATTCGAACTCGCACTGTTTAAGGTAAACGATAACGGCAAGCGCTCCTCTGCCGGTACGCTCTCCCCGACCGTCACCAAGAACATGACCTACGGCGACGGCATGGCGTACTTCACCCGCCGTTATGTGCAGGAAATGGACGCCATCATGGACGTTGCCGCGGCAGATGTGAACGGCGACGGCAAGGACGAGCTGTTCGTCTACGCCGGGCGCTGGAAAGACGAAAACGGCACGCGCTACGCCTATGTGGACGTATTCGACACCGCTTCCATGGAACGCACCGGTCAGCTGAAGATCAACGCCGGAACAGCCTCCGCGTACCAGCAGGCAACGCAGTGGCAGTGGCAGATCGAGAAAATCCCGGTCGTGACGCTTGCCGGCGGCGACCTCGACCGCGACGGCAAGGAGGAAATTGCCGTTACCGCGTCCGCACCGACCGACAACAGCAATGTGGCCTCGGCGGCGCACCTGACCGTATTCACCGAGGAATCCGGCACGCTCACGCCGGTCAGCGGTCTGGATACCGTATCGCTTGCCGATGGCGAGCAGGCGATGGTATCCGCAAACTGCGCGTTCGGCACGTTCTCCCTGCCGGATACCGGCATCACCGGTACGGTGCTCATCGCAGCGGGTTATCAGAGCAATAACGCCTCTTCCGCGCACGACTCCGGCGCGTATACGACCGCTGCGTACCGCTTTGCCTACTACGATCCGCAGTCGAAAAAGTTTAAGCTGTCCGAGTACCGCACACAGGCACTCGGTGACAGCGGCAAGAAAATCGCGCAAAGCTACATTGATGACCCGGATGAGGACTATTACCGTCCGGTCCATGCGCCTATCGCGCTCGGCTGCGCGGATATGGAGGGCATCGGTGCAAACAACAGCAACGATGAGGTACTGCTCGGCGGAGAAATCTACGATTTTGACACTACCGGCGGTATCACGACCCAGCTTTCGTCCGTCAGCGTATGCACCTCGCAGGTCAACATCAACGGCAAGAACAAGGCCAAGGAACAGGTCTGGATCAGCGATGTGCAGGCGGGCGTAGTGGATAGTAACCCATCCGGCCAAAGTGAGGTAAAGCAGGACAACAAATGGCGCGAATCCTTCGTTTATGTTGCCGGCGTACACCGCAAGGAGCCGGTCAACGGCAGCGATGATTACTACTGGATGGACCTCGGGGCGGCGTATCTGACCGGCGCAAAGAGCGGCGCATCAGACAGCACCAAAAACCACATATTCTACAGCACGCAGGAGGGCGTTATCGCGGAATCCAGCCGCCGCAACGACAATACGGGCACGTTCGTCAGTCTGGCACTGCCGGATTTCGGCAACGACTCGATCACCATGCGCTACGTTGCCGACTATACGGTATACACCAACCCGGAGGTATACGCCGTGCTTCAGGCCTCCCCGTACTTTGCCGACCTCAACGAAACGTATGACTACATCGGCAACGGCGGCACCGCCTACGGCACAAGCAAATCCACCGGCGACACCAAAACCGCAAGCGTTTCGCAGGCACTCGGCGTATATCACTCGCTCGAGATACAGGCGCTCGCCGGCGGCGAATACGAGGTTGAGCTGTCCGCCAGCTACAGCTATGACTACGCAGAATCGACCGAAATCGAGCACTCCGTCACCTACAACGCACAGGCAGGCGGCGGCGATATGGCCGTTGTGTACACCATACCGTATCAGTACTATATTTATGAGATGTACGACCCGGACAGTAAGCAGTGGAGCACTACCATCCTGCCCGCAGCGCTCGATCCGACCGTTGCGGTGCTCGATGTGGAAAGCTATGACGAGATCGCCGCGGAAACCAAGGGGCTGGAGCCGATTTCCGGCAACCTGCTTTACTCCACGCCCGGCGAACCGGAAACCTACGCCAATCAACCCGCCGGTACGCGCGAGTTTATCTTTGGCGGTGCCTATGCGCACACGGGCGCAAGCAGCACCACTGCCGATACCACGCAGGAGATCACCAAGACGACCGGCAAAGAACACAGCCACGCTTTTAATCTGGAGCTGAACTACAAGGTTGGCGGCGGCAGCGCACTGCTCGGCAATAAGGGCTATGTCGGCGTGACCGGCAGCACCGGCGCAGGCGGCGGCTGGAGCAAGTCCAGCGCGGACGGCACGGCGTTCTCCGGCACGGTCGATTCCCTGCCTGCTGAGGCAACGCAGTACGGCTTCGAATGGAAGCTGATCGTCAACAACGCACAGCTTGACGGAACGCCGGTCTGGATCGTTGGTTATGAGGTCAAAAACGTCACGCAGCCACCCAGAATGCCCCAGAATCTGACCGTTACCGAGGTCAGCACCAGCACGGTGGATTTGGAATGGGAATCCAGCGGCGGCGCGGCATATTACGAGATCAGCATGATCGACCAGCATGGCGAATACAACAAAATCGCAACAGTCCCCTATACGGTAACACAGTATCAGGTGACCGACCTCGATGCCAACACCGATTACCGGTTCAGCGTACGCGCGGTCAGTCCAACCAAGGGCAGCAGTATCGACAGCCCAATCGCCTACGCTACTACGCTGAACGGTACGGCGAATTTTGAGATCACCACCCACCCGGAGGACGCCTCGACCGCCGCAGGTAAAACTGCGACCTTCACCGCCGCCGCGACCTTCACCGATGACAGCGGCGCCAAGCCGGTCAGCTATCAGTGGCAGGTGAAAACGACCGACAGCAAGGCGCAGTGGCGCGAACTGAAAAACAGCACCGGTGTTTCCGGCGCGAACGGTCCGGCGCTCACCATCACCGCTGCAGAGGAGATGAACGGCTATGCATACCGCTGCCGCGTGTATGTGAAAAACCGTTCGCTGTACACCAAATCCGCAGCACTGGACGTTTCTCGCGTGCCGACCCGCATTCAAATCACACCGAAGGACGACACCGTTTGGCTGTCCGGCGGCACGCTGACGACCAGTGCGGGAACCACTGTCACCGGTCAGAAGGCGGTAACGCTGACGAGCGGTGATAAGACCTATTCCCTGCTCTCTGGCGGCAACCAATTTTTCTGGTTTGACGGTGCGGCGTATTACGCCTATAAAGGTCCCGCGCCGACGCTGACCGGCGGTCTGGTCGGCACGACGCAGACGTTTGACACAAGCAATATCGACAGCACCGCTCTGGACGTTGCGCAGACCTCGCCGCAGGCGGTCATCACCGTAACCGATAACGACGGCAAGACCGATACCCGAACGATTGCGCTCAGCGATTCGACAGATGATGATACGACGCAGATTACCTACAACGGCGAGTCGTACACTGTTCAGCACAAATGGAGCGGCACCATAGGCAGTGATTCCTATTCGTTCTACGAAGCGAAAAACACCGAGGATACCGTTTATCTGTGCACAAAGAGCGGCGAAGCGACCTATTCCGCGTTTGCATTACAGTATGCAGCAACCCTTGTCAACGGAATCAACACCAACAACCTGACGCCGGTTTATCAGGCCACCCAAACCGCCGGCACGAACACGAAAACCGAAAATATCACCGGTAAGCAATATCCGCTGACCGCCTCGGTATGGGAAAACGGCAGCAAGCCGACCGGCATGACCGGCACCGTCACCTTTATCATTTCCGGTGCGGGCATTGAAGGACAAACCATTACGGTAGACCTTGATACCAACCAAGCCAACGCTTCCAAGCCCGATTTCCAGCCGCGCGGTGAGGGCGCGGCAACCATCACCGCCATGTACTCCGGCGATGACGTCTACGCACCGAGCACCGCGTCCGTGAATGTCTATTTCGTGCTGAACAAGCAAAACCGCTCGGTGCTGTCGCTGACCGCATCCGCGAACGTCACCTACGGCGAGAGAGCAAATCTCGCCGCAACGCTGACCAGTCAAAATGGCACTTCGCAGAATGTCACAGCGACCTATAAGGTGGAAAAGCTGGTAAGCGGCAAGTACGTTTCGGCAGTATCCGACACAGACTATACCCTCGAAAACGGCGTATTTACGCCCAAACTGGTGACGAACTACCGCATTACCGCAACCTATCAGAATCTTACCGATTCCAAGGTTATTATCGTAAGCAAGGGCACGCTCACGCTGTCCGCTGCCGACACGAGCAAGGCGCTGAACGACACCCGCACGCCTGCCGCCGCAAAGGTTTCCGGTCTGGCGGCATGGGATACGGTATCGCTTGCGGCAGGCACGGACTACACGCTGACCTCCGAAGGCACCACCGCAGCCCTTCCGGGTAAATACCCCATCTATATCGCGCTAAAGGATTCGCAGAAGATTCAATCCTTGCAGGAGAAGTACAATATCCTGCTGAAAAACGCGGTTTACACGCTTTCCGGCAAAAGCTATGTGGTTTCCGCAACAGGTGATACCAACGGCACGGTTTCCATCTCCTATCAGGCGGATGCCGCGAGCGCAGTGCTTCCGGTTTCCAGCGGCAGCCGACTGCCCGCAGGCAGTAAGGTGACCTTCACCGCCGCACCCAAGGCAGGCTACACCGTCAGCCGATGGAAGGTTGGCACGGATTACGTTGCAGACAGCGGCAGCACATATTACAACAATATCAGCTATACTATTAACAATTTGAGCGAAAACGTAGATGTTTCCGTGAATTTCACCGCCGGTACGAGCACGCTGACGTACAAAGCCGACAGCACCGCCATCGGCAGCGTGACCGCGAATTACCTGACGGACGGTGCACTCGGCAGTGCGTTCGTCTCGGGCGGAAACGTCAATTACAGTCAGACCATCCGCGTGTCGGCGCAGCCCAAGGACGGCTATGCGGTCGATCGCTGGGAGGTCAACGGCGAAACGCTCAAAACTGCAGACGGCACGCACAATTACACCGGCAGCACTTATACATTCGATAAATTCACCGAGAATGTGACAGTAACCGTATATTTTGTCGAAAACAGCCATCCGGTTGTGACCATTAAGCCGGTGGACAATGACGGCAAGCCGCTGACCGGCGCAAAAGTCTCGGTCGGCGGCACCGAGCTGACCGGCACAGACGGCGTATTCACCTATACGGCACACACCGGTGAAAATCCGGTCATCACCGTAACGCCGCCGGACGGTCTGCTGGTGGATTCGTGGACGGCAACACCCGCCACGGAGGGCACGCTCAGCACCGATAACCGCGTCATGGCGCTGCATGATCTGCGCCAAAACACCACCTTCGTTGTAAAATGCACCGCACTCAACCGCTATACCGTAGCCTTTCAGGGCAAGATGGCGGACGGCTCCGCAATCACCGATGTGGCAGGTACGGTATCGGCGGTCAAGCTGGGCGCAGGTGCGCTGACGAGCGGCGAAAGCCAGCTTCAAGGCTCGACCATTCAGTTCACCGCCCAGGCGAACACCGGCTATGAGATTGCCGGCTGGAAGCTGAACGGCAACGCCGTTACGCCGACTGCAAGCGGTACCTATCAAATCCCCTCGCTGAACGGCAACGCTGCTCTGGTCGTAACCTTCCGTCAGCAGCCGAAAATCACGCTTTCGGCAGGTAAAAACGGCACGCTGACCTGCGACTCGCATACCGGCAGCAGCTTCTATCTGCCCTGCGGCAGCAAGAACGCGCTGACCTTCACCGCGCAGCCGGAGAGCGGCTATCGCGTTGCAGGCTGGACGGTAAACGACAATGATGTTTCCGGTTCGGCGGTTATAAACTCGGATAACCAGACGTACACCTATACACCGAACGCCGACGGAATCACCGAGGATGTGACTGTTTCCGTTGCGTTTGAGAAAATCCCGACCGCGAAAATTGCCTTCTCGGTTGTGGATACCACACCGGAGGACGACAATTCCGGCGAAAACGGCACACTTTCCGCTGTAGCGACCCGCCACGGCACGAATACCGCGCTCCGGAGCGGCGATGAAGTTCTCAGCGGCTCGGAGGTTACGTTCACCGCACAGCCCAATCAGGGCTACAAGGTGCAGCGATGGTATCTGGACGGCACCGAGCAGGCAGGCGCGCCGACGCTCAACATCACGGATAGCGATACCGCGCACGAGGTCAAGGTACAGTTCACCGAGATCAGCAGTGCTGTTACCTTCGGCATTGCCGAAGACAGCGACACCGGTCATGGTGCAAGCCTGTCCGCCGCCTTCCTGCGTGCCGGCATGAGTCAACCCGATGCCATTGCCAGCGGCAACAACGTCACCGCCGAGGGCAAGCTGACCGTAACGGTCGAAAATCTGCATGACGGCTACAAAATCGCAGGCTGGACGCTGAACGGCGCCGTTTACGCGCAAAACGGCAAGCCGTATACCGGCAGCAGCCTCGCTTGTGACGTTTCGGCAACACAAGGCGCGGATATCCGCGTAAAGCTTGAGCGCAAATCCTACGAAGTGACCTTCTCGGCGCAGACCGGCGGCGGCATTACGAATGATAAATCGCTGACGAGCGGCAGCACCGTCAAGGGTGATACGGAAATCAAGTTCACCGCATCCGCACCGGCAAGCGGCTACACTTTCATCGGCTGGAAGGTAAACAGCACGATGCACAAAACCGATGCAACGACCTACACCCTGACCGTCACCGAGGACACCGAAATCATTGCGTACTACGAAATCGCGGACGCGGAATACACCGTAACCTACGGCGTGATCCCGACCAGCGGCGCGGATAACGGCACGCTGACGGTTTCCGGTCCGGACGCAGACGGCAAGGCAAAATCCGGCACGCGCGTTGCGTTTACGGCAGTACCCGATACGGGATATATAGTCGAAAACTGGTACGCAGACGCAGCAGGCATCACTGCCATCGGTACGGCGGAAAGCACAACCTATGTCATCGACCCGCTGACCGGCAACACCTCGGTTTACGTCCGCTTTGTGCCGATTCCGACACACACCGTCACCGTCAATATCAGCGGCAGTGGCACGGTTTCCGCCAAGGTAAACGGTGCAGACGTTGCTATTACCTGCGGCATGCTGACCGTTCCGCACCATGCGGCGGTTGTTCTCACCGCACAGCCGAGCAGCGGCGCATATCTGACCGGCTGGACGCTGGACGGCACAGCAGAAGGCAACGCGCTGACACTCAATCTGAACAACGTGACGAAGGACCACACCATTGACGCAGCATTCGGCGTCAGCCAGATGGTGACGCTTACGACCGTCTGCGGTGACGGCGGCAAGCTGACCGTTAAACGCGCGGATGGCACGACCATTGACGCCTCCGGCGGCATTCAGGTACCCAAGGGCGCTCCGCTGACGCTGACCGCCGCACCGGATTCCGGTAAGATGGTTCAGGCGTGGACGGTAAACGGCACGGCAGCAGATGAGCTCTCCAACACTTTCACGCTCACTCCGATCGAAAACAGCAAGGTGCAGGTGGATTTTGAAAATGTAACGCTGTTTGATCTGCCTGCCGACAACGCAAAGTATACCTTCCTCACAAGTTCCAGAACACCCAATGATTACGGCACGGAACGTCAGATTCGCAAAGGCGGCACGATCGAATTTGCAATGCTCCCCGCAGAGGGATATCTGATCCGCAATCTGGATTTCCAGGGCGGTACGGTAACGCGCTGCGCATTGCAGACAGACGGCAGTTGGAGCATCCGCATGGAAAAGGTTGTCAGCACTATCACATTTAAGGCCGACATCTATTCGATGGTTCCTCTGACCATTACCGCACCGCAAAACGGCACACTGACGGTCAAGCTGGGCGACACCGTTCTGACAGACGGCGCAAAGCTGGCGACAGGCGATATACTCACCATTGCCGCAGATCCGGCAACCGGCTACACGCTCGATAAGCTGACCGTTTCCGGCGCGACCAAGCAGCCGGGCGGCACTTACAAGGTCGATGCGGCAGCGGTTTCCGTCAGCGCAAGCTTTAAGAGCACCGGCGGTACCTCCGGCGGCGGCGGTGCAGGTGGCGGCGGCGGTACCGCTCCGGCGGAGGACAAACGCATTATCGTGGAAAACAGCAAAAACGGCGCTGTATCTCCGTCCGACTCGAACGCCAAGCCCGATACCAAGGTAACGCTTACGATCAAGCCGAACAGCGGCAAGCGGCTTTCCGGTCTGACCGTGACCGATGAGAAGGGCAACACCCTTCCCCTCACCCGCAAGGACGCCGCGCACTACGAATTTACCATGCCGGCTGGCAAGGTGACCGTCAAACCGGTATTTACCGACAGCAGCACCTCCTGTCCTGGCGGTATCATCTGCCCGACCCACGAGATGAGCGACGTTCCGCTGGACGCATGGTACCACGACGTCGTAGATACCGCAGTGGACTGCGGCTGGATGAACGGTACCGGAAACAGTCAGTTCACGCCGCAGGGCACGACCACCCGCGGCATGCTGGCAACCGTACTGTACCGCATGGCAGGCAGTCCCAAGGCGCCGAAGAGCACCTTCGCCGATGTGGAATCCTCCATGTACTACGCGGATGCGGTTGCATGGGCCGCCGAAAACGGCATTGTGACCGGTCTGGATGCAACGACCTATGCGCCCGCGCACAGCATTACCCGCGAGCAGCTTGCCGCAATGCTGTACCGCATGGCGCAGCACAACGGACAGGCTTCCGCCGGCAGTGCAGACGTGCTGAACGACTTTGCCGACCGAAACGCCGTACACGACTGGGCAAAGGATGCAATGTGCTGGGCAATCGAAAACGGCCTTATAACCGGCAAGGGAAATGCCGTCCTTGACCCGACCGGCACCGCTACCCGCGCAGAAGTTGCTGCTATGCTGACGAGGTTTCACAATCTGGCAGGCAAGTAACGCTTTTCTGCGGCATCACTATAACAAAAGCGGAGCGCACAGCCATATTTTCGGCTGTGCGCTCTGTTTTTTTCTGTTTATCCCTGCCACCCGCGGATTTTCCCCTTCCCTCTCATGCTTTGGGATGATTTACAAGTTCCACAAGAACGGTGTACTAAGAATGGTGTTGTCGGACAGCAGTTCTCTGCCGGCTCTTATATGTCGAATAAGCATTAATATTATGCGAAAAGCAATATTTATGCTTGAAACCTCCGACGGTAAGGTCTACAAGAGTTTGATCACGCTGGAACGACTGGAAAGCACACTGGGCGACTCGTTCCTCAAGGTGCACCGCAGCCGGCTGGTATCGGTGATGGCGATACACGACATTACGGACAAAGTAAACCTCAACAACGGCGAACGGCTCGGCTATGTTGCCCGCCGCAAAAAGGAGCTGACCGCCGCACTGGCCGAAAAGCGTGCTCGGCTGATCGGCACGTTGGACAGCGAAACGCCGCCTATGCCCGATGATGAGCTGCACGCACAGTATCGCTGCTTCGATGCGCTGCCGATTGCATTCACCGATATCGAAATGGTACTCTATGAGGACAAAAACGCTGTTGACTGGATTTTTCGATATGCCAATCCCGCGCTTGCGCGGCTGGAAAAGGTGCCGCTGCATGAGCTGCTCGGACGCTCGTTCCGCAGCGTGTTTCCCAACATGGACAGCAAGTGGCTAAAAAGCTACGAGCGTGCTGCGCTCTACGGTGAAACGCTCGAGCTGATCGACCACAGTCCGGAGATCGACACCTATCTGAAAATCATCTGCTTTCCGACACAGCCGGGACACTGCGGCTGTTTGCTGTTCTACATTGCAGAGATGAAATTCGCGGAGGACAGCGGTGACGCGCACAACGCCAAGCTGCGGTATTTCGCCAGAATGCTGGCAAAACTGCTCTGATTGCTGCATTCGCAGTCGGAAATAGACCCCGAGAAGGAGGAAAAACATGAGAAAACGAAAATCGGCATGGGGAGCTCCCCATGCCCCAACAGAGACCCGTTGGGGCAAAAGAGGCATTGCTCTGTTTTTGAGTGCAGCAATGTGCCTCAGTATGCTGCCGACGATGGCACTGGCGGACAACAATACCGCCGCGACAACGGATGAATACGGATTTGATCTGTCTACGCCGAGCAGCTTTCATGCAAACGACGGCAATCAGCCGTTTGGCAACGGCGCGGGCATCAAGGGAAACCTGAACCCCACCAAGGAGATCAGTATCATGGAGTCGCGCGGCGACAGCTACAGCAGCCGCGTTTACGATTTTGATGAATCGAGCATTCTGAAAGGCTCGAGCGGCGGCGTGTTCAGCGCGAGCGACCATTACGCCGGTCTGGACGGCACGAAGTTTTCCACCGCGTCGGCCATGAGCAACACGATCAATAAAGGCGAGGGATCGCCTTATCGCTATGTCAGCGCTGCGGCATTTGACCGAACCGGCAGCGGTCGAGACGATATAGTTGCGTATTGGGGTTCGTCACGCGAAGCCGGAACTCTTGATTATCATATGAAGCTGTATCAGTTCTCGAAGAATAAAGGCGGATTTAGTTCCGGCAATATGGTATATAACAAGAGTAATCTGCAAGCAACGGATTACAGCTGGATGAGCAAGCTCAACGGCTATACCGCAGAGGGTTATACCGCTATCACCGCAGGTGACTTTGACGGCACCGGTAAGGAAACGCTGGTATTTTATGATCCGGCAAAGGGCAATTTGCAGCTCCGCGAAAACAGCAATGACACCGTTCTTAACATCGGCAATGACTCGACCCTGAAGAACTATTTCGGCAAAACGCTGAATGACATTCAGACGCAGGGCGGAACCGATCTGGATAAAATCGCAGACAACACCGCTATGGTGCAGCTTGAAGCGGCAGATTTGGACGGCAAGGCAGACAACAAGGACGAGCTGATCGTCACGGTTTCGCTGGGCAATCTGTATAATGAATCAGGCATTACCGAGCGCGGCTCGGTCGTGATGGTGCTGTCCAAGAATGGCAGCGGAAGCTGGAATACCGTCTGGTCCTATCAGTTCAGCCATGTGATCGCCGGCAACCAGCCGGAAAACAAATGCGATGCAGGCTGGCATCTGCGCGCCGCGGCAAGCCGCGCGGAAGATATCGACCATGACGGCGCGATGGAGATCGTCACCGCCGGTGTCGGCGCGGATGACAACGGCAATGACGATAACTTCCATGACGAAGGCTATTTCGCAGTCATCACCCGGTACACCGGCAACAGCTATAAGGTGGACACGTCGGAGCAGACCCACGATAAGAAAACCGTTTCCTGCCAGAGCGGCTTCTATGTGAAGCAGGACGGTGACAACAACACGAACTGGGTCGGCGAGGACTCCTCGTACCTGCAATGCATGAACCCATGTTCGCTAGGTATCGTGCGGTTTGACGGACGCGGCACCGTGCCGTATATCGTCATCCGCGGTCAGATCTTCAAGTACAATTCCGCAGACAGAACGCTGGACGGTACAAATACAACACATTCCGGTCTGGATTTGGTTCTGAAGGACCGCAAGATCATCAACCAGCCGATCGTCGGCAATTTTGACGGCAACGCGGCAGGTCGTGAGCAGATTCTGTTTACGCTATCGTCCGGAGACGGCAAAGCCGTGAACATCGGCGGCTATTACTACAAGCCGTCGGACTATAAAAGCGACAAGGCTACCGGCGATTATCAGAGCACAGGTAAAGGCCCAAATGTGATGAACGACACCGAAAACGGTCTGCGAAGCTGCCGCTGGGGTATGAACGCATGGAGTATCGCCGAAATCGCGCTGGCGGCGCCGGATATCGACAGCGACGGCATTATTGCAGACTATCAGGGCAAGGAATACGCCTTTAACGATCCGCAGGTGCTTGCCGTTATGGAGGCGCCTCCGTATTTCGAGGATATCGAGTACAACAACGCCGGCGAGACCGCGATCTCGTTCTCCAAGGGCAGCGGCTCCTCCACCGGCACCAGCACCGCGAACCGTATCGGCACCTATGTTTCCTTCTCGCAGGATTTCTCCGTAGGCGGCATCGTCGATCTTGGCGGATTTGAATTTGAAACCGCGTTTGAAGCCGAGTGGAACAACTCCATTGAAATAGAGCAGAGTTTCACTATGACCAACAGCTTCTCCACCGAGCAGGCGGAAAGCGCGGTGGTGCTGATCTGTATTCCGGTCACGATCTATCACTATAACACCACGTCGGCGGACGGCTCCAGGAGCACGATGGATATCACGGTAGCGGACGCGCCGACCTACAAAACAATTCCGCTGTCGGAGTATAACGCGGCGGCGGCGCAGCGCGGCGACCCCGAAATCGGAAGCGATATCATCGCCTCCACGGCGGGTCAGCCTTCTACCTACCGCAGCACGACGACCGGACTCAAGAACGCCGTTACCACCAGCAAGGGCACGAATGGCGGCTGGTTTGCAACCGAGTCTGGCGAAAGCTCCAAGTCCCAGTCGGTAGAGTTTGAAACCTCGCAGACCACCACAAAGGAGCTTACCTTTAATATTGATGCCAAGGGCGGCGGCGGTCTCGGCGGATTTAAGTTCGGTCTGAGCGGCGGCTCGTCCTCCGGCAGCAGCGCGAACAGCATTTCCACCGAGGGCATCGAGCGCAGCGGCACCGTGCACGATCTGCCGTCCGGCACAACGGGCTACAGCTTCCAATGGCAGTTTGTCGGCTGGGAGACCACGCTGACGACCGGTGGACTTTCGTACAATGTTCCGGTGCTGAGCTATCTGGTGGCAAACGTAAAGCAGCCGCCCAGCAAGCCGCAGAATCTGGAAGCCACGGAAGTCACCACCAACAGCGTGACCCTGGAGTGGGAGAGCGGCTTTACCACGGCAGCGCAGTATCAGGTTTACCGCTATATGCCGAACAACACCAGCGGCACGAAGTATGCCCTGCTGGGCACGGTGAGCGGTCTGGCTGCCGACAAGGACGGCAAATACATGCTGACCGATACCAAAGTACAGCCAAGCACGCAGTATCAGTATGTGCTAAAGTCGGTCGGCACGGACGGAACATCCACGGATTATACCGAGCCTCTGGCGGTCACTACACTGGCGACCGGAGACAAGCCAAATATCACGAAACAGCCGGTGAATACAAGTGTTCGCCCCGGTACCGATGCTGTATTTACCATTTCTGCAACCCCGACCGGAGGAGCAGGGAGCGTTACCTATCGCTGGCAGAGCAGAACGGACGGCGGCCGCTGGACCGATTTGAATCGGGACACGCCGACGCTGACCATCGAAAAGCCCGCGAAGAGCATGAGCGGCACGGAATACCGCTGCATCGTCTCTCAGACCGATCTTAGCACGGAAAAATCGTCGGTGGTTTACTCGAATACGGTCAAACTGACGGTCGGCAAGGCGGACAGTGAAACGGAGCTGAAAACCAGCGGCACTGGCGGCAGCGCGACCCACGAAACAGCAGCGGGAGAAACGACGAAAACCGTTACCGCACAGTATAATATCAGTGGTAAGACGTACCAGAAGTATGATAATGCATACACAGGTGATAAGCATATCGAAAGCGGCGTGTACGGCGCTTCTGACAGCACCGGCTATCACTATTACGAGATGACCTGCAAGGACCGAACGCCAACGGCGTATATACCGGTACGTTTTCCGGTACACTTACGGCGCTGACCGCCGCATCGGATCGCGTAACGCTGAATGGAACGGCGTATGAAATCGGCGACAACGGTTTCCGGAGAACACAAAAGGCTGAAACGATCAACGGGACAGAATATAAGGTTTACACCGCAACCGGTGTTGCCGGAACGACAGGAACACCGGAAACGCTGACGCTGTATTGTAAGGATAATACCTATTATCGCAAGAATAGCGATGGTACGACCATTGAAATGCAAGCAGCAGATACCATCAGCGATACGGCCACTAACACCTATCGCGCGGACAGCCTGATGCCGTCCTACAAGACGGAGAACGGCTATACGGTTCTGACCTATACGCCGACAGCTGAAGGTGAAACCGAACTGAAAATCTACGAGCTGAACGGCGCCTACTACTCGAAGAATGAAAGCACCTACACCAGCCTGTCTCTGGTAACTGGTCTGTATCAGAATACGGACGGCAAGCTGTTCAAGCCCGGCGCTGCCGCAACAACGCAGATTACGGTTTCCGGCAGCAAGAAGCAGGTAACGGGCGATACCGTTACGCTGACCGCAGCGGTATCTGTGGAGGATAGCGGCGCCGCAAACAATGGCACGGTCACGTTCGAGATCACGAACACGACCACCGGCAGCGTGGTACGCTATCCGGTAAGCAAGTCCTCCGGAAATTCCAAGGTTGAGTGCAAGTGGACACCGAGCGAAGCCGGCGTTTACAACATTGTGGCGATTTTCGGCGGCAACAGCGAAACGAACGGTTCGCGCAGCGGCGCAGTTACCTACTATGCCAAGGCGGCAGACGATCTCTATGAGATTTCGGTAAGCGACTGCACTTATGGCGACACGATTTCTCCAAGCCTCAAGAGCGTGACGATCAACGGTACTACCAGTCCAGAAAAGACCGGCGTCACCTACACCGCCTACAAGGACGGTTCGTCTGCGGTGACAAATTGGGAATCCGGTAAAACGCTTGTTCCGGGTACTTATCGCATTACCGCTGCGGCGGAGGGCAAGGTGCTGGCAAGCAAGTACATCACGGTAAGCAAAAAGCCGATCACGGTTACGGCTCCCGATACGAGAGACGGCACTATCAAGTTTGAGAACTTTGTAAACGACGATAATTACGCAAATCTGTTCAAGACAGAGGGTATGCCGACCGACAATACCGCAGGTGTATACAATGTCAGCGTGGTTTATAACGAGCCGGAGAACGGAAATAAGACCGACTTCGTGAAGAAACAGGAGGAATTCCTCTCCAAGTATACGCCGACGCTGAAAAACTCCATGGTGGTTGTGCAGGCGGATACCTACAAGGTAACCTACTCCAATGGCAACAACGGCACATTGCAGGGTTATCAAGGTGATTATTCGACCTCCTTTAACTCCGGTGCCAACATCGCAAGCGGCAGCAATGTGATTTTCGCCGCTACGCCGGCAGAAAACTATCAGGTCTGGAAGTGGACGGTAAAATCCGATGGTCAGGAACTGACCAAGGGTAGCGATTACACCCTTTCGGATGATAACAAAACACTGACGGTTTCGAGTTTGCAGAAGAATCTGGATGTACACGTTGAGTTCTCCAACCAGTTCTACACGGTATCGGCGCAGAGCGGTGAAAACGGCTCTGTAGCTGCCGCAGTAAACGGCAATCCGCTTGCAGCGACTTCCGTACTCAGCGGAACCGAGGTTACCTTTACGGCAGCGCCGAAGAAAGACTATGTGGTAAAGCAGTGGACGGTTACGCGCGATAACGGCACACCCGAAATCCAGAAGAACACGGACGGCACTGTTTTCAGCGGCAAGGAACTCAAGCTGACGATCACCGCGAATACCGAGGTCAATGTAACCTTTGAGCAGACGGCGCAGTTCACCGTATACTATTCCGCTGTAGAACAGGAAAATACGAACAAGTCTGTTGCTCTGAACTTTGAGACCACCGGACTGACCGACGGTAAGGGCGAAAAGGGTTCGGCGGTTACGCTGACCGCAAAGCCGTCCTCCGCGATGGGCATTGCCGGCTGGCAGTACAAGACCTCCGAGAGCGGTACATGGATTAACTCAAGCGTTACCGGACTGCGCTACACGATTCGCAATCTGCAAAGCAATATCTGGGTACGCGCACTGGTGAACGACAATGCAACACCTACAGTAGTAAACTTCGGTGTTGTTGATGAAAGCGGAAATACCGTTGCAGACGGCGGCACGCTGACCGCAAAGTATACCGCAAACGGCACAGAAATTACGGACGGCGCCGAGTGCACGACGTACAGCAAGATTACCTTTACCTACACGGAGCCGACCACGTATGAGGTCGTGAAGTGGCAGGTAAACAAGGCGGATGTGACCGCAGTACGCAATGGCAAGACCTTCACCTACACCATCGACAGCCTGACCACACCGACTACGGTCAACATGGTGGTTCGCGCGAAGCCGATTGTAACGGTTACACCGCCGAAAAACGGCACGATCAGCGTTGCCTACACGCTGAACGGTAAAACGGTAGAGCCGGAAGAGGGCAAGTATGTCTACTCCGGCACGAAGGCAATCGTAACCGCAGCACCGAACGATAATTACGTTGCAACGGACGTAAAGGCGGATTCGGGTAGCAGTATCATTACTACCCCGAATACAGATAAAGTGAACGGCGTGCAAACGCTAACGGTTGCTGAAATCAAGGCAAACACTACCTTCTCCGCAACCTTCGTGGAAAAGCCGGTAGTAACGATTAAAGCGGGTGAGAATAGCTCGGTTGAAGTCAAGGGCACTGTGAACGGCAAGGCAGATACCGCGCTGACAAGCGGCACTCATGTGGACTTTGGCACCGACCTTATCGTTACGGCAACGCCGGAGAGCGGCTATGTTGTAGGTACGATCAACGGCAGCGCTGTCAATGAGGACAAGGCAAACGGTGCAAAGGACAAGACGCTTGAAAAGGTTGGCGAAAATACTGAAATTACCGCGACATTCCTCGCAAAACCGAGAGTAACGATTAGCACCGTTGCGGGCGGCACGGTTGAAGTCAAGGGCACGGTGGACGGCACGCCAGAAACCGTACTGGCAACCAATAATTATGTGGACTTTGGCACCAGCTTGACCGTTACACTGACGCCGGATAAGGGTTACGAGGTCGGCACGATGAATGGTGTTACTCCGGCATACACTGACGGCACCGGAAACACGACCGATAACAAGTCCTACGCCATCAGCAATGTGCAGAACGATCAGACCATCACGCCTGTATGGTCTGCAATCCCGACCACTACGGTCAACTGGTCTGTCATCGACAAGACTCCGGACACGAACGGCGGCACGGACGGCACGCTCAAGGCGACTGTCACCCGCAAGGGCATGGGCGCTTACGCTGTGACCGATTCTAAGGACGGTACGCTTACGGTTTACCGCGACTCGGTCGTTACCTTCACCGCAGAGCCGAATACCGGCTATAAGACCGGCGTATGGCAGCTCAACGGCAAACAGCAGGACAGCCAGCCGGAGCTTACTATTACAAACGACATTGTAAATACTACGCAGAAGGTTGAGGTCCAGTTTGAACCGCTGGGTAATCAGGTGACCTACGGCTTCAAGGAAGGCAGCGCGGCGGCTGACAAGCACAATGCAACGCTTTCCGCAGCCTTCACGCCGAACAGCGGTACGGCAACCAACTTTGCAAGCGGCACCACGCCGACCACCGATGGTTCCATCACCTTTACCGTTTCCGGTCTGGATAACGGCTACGAGGTAGAAGGCTGGTATGTGGACGGCAGCAAGCAGTCCGGTGAAACCGATACGACCTTTACGCACAAAGTGACCCATAATGTCGGCATGGATGTGCAGGTGAAAATTGTCCGCAAGTCGTATACGGTGAACTTCTCCGCAATGAACGGCACTGTAACGGCTACGGCAGGCGGCACGACGCTTGCAAACGGTGATTCGGTTGTCGGTGACACGAGCGTTACCTTTACGGCAATGCCGCAGAGCGCCACCGGCTATACCTTCGACGGTTGGACGGTAAACGGTGAAAAGAGCGTGGAAACGAGTGAAACGCTCACGCTTCCCATCACGAAGGACACCACGGTTTCTGCAGCATATACGCTGAATACGGTTTCCTATGCAGTAAACTACGGCGTTATTTCGGATAGTGATGACACTGCAAACGGCACGCTGACCGCAAAGAACGGCACGAAAACGTTCGACTCCGGCGCAGAACAGCCTGCCGGTTCGACCATCGTCTTTACGGCACAGCCGGAGGACGGCTATCAGGTCAAGGGCTGGTATACAGCGGCTGACGGCACGACCGAAATTGCAGACACGGCATCCGAGCAGAACCGCTACACCATTACCAATCTGACCGATGAAGCAACGGTATATGTAGCATTTGAACCGATTCCGACCTATGATATTACGATCAGCACGACCGGTTTCGGTCACGTCACCGCGGCAGTAAACGGCACGGAAACAGAGATTACGGACGGCAAGCTGACGGTAAGCCGTCACGCCAATGTAGTCCTCACGGCTGTACCGGATGAAAAACAGTATCTGACCGGCTGGACACTGGACACCGAAACCAAGGGCAACAGCAGTCTGTCGCTGACGCTGGACGATGTAACCGATGGTCACACAGTCAAGGCGGACTTTGCGGCAAGCCAGCTCGTTACGCTGAAAACGATCTGCCGCGCAAACGGCAC
The DNA here is from genome assembly GCF_027693185.1 of Butyricicoccus sp. OF27-2pH9A. NCBI lineage: Bacteria > Bacillati > Bacillota > Clostridia > Eubacteriales > Butyricicoccaceae > Butyricicoccus > Butyricicoccus sp. OF27-2pH9A. The sequence continues at coordinate 31,961 of NZ_JAQEXK010000006.1, read as the reverse complement.
GCTGACCGCTCAGGCAGGCCACGGCGATACGATCGAGACTGTCGACGCCTCCTCCGAATCCGGCATTCAGGTGGAGAAGGACAAGAAGGTCGTTCTGCGCGTAACACCGAAGACTGACTACATGGTAAAGATGTGGACGGTGAACGGCACGGTTCAGAATAACCTGTCCAACACGCTCACCATCGAAAATCTGAGCGAGAATACCGAGGTGGAGGTTGCGTTTGAGCCGCTGGTTCTGCACAGTGTTCCGCAGAGCGGCATGGGCTACACCGTAACAGTAGTAGAGAAAATCCCGAATGATTACGGCAATGAGAACCAGATTCGCGAAAGAGGTACGGTCACCTTTACCGTATCGCCCGAGAGCGGAAAGTACCTCATGGCGCTCAAGGTAAACAACAAGGATTGCCTCGCTGCAATCAGCAACAATGGCAACGAGAACAAGCTGCGGTCGTGAACAATCAGAACGGCAGCTACACCATCACCGTTGCGAATGTCACCAATAACATTGCGCTGGAAGCGACCTCCATGCAGTTCCGCACAGAGAAAACCGAGCTGACCGTTCCGGAAGTGCTGAAGGAGAAATACGCCGATACCGATGCACTGCAAATCGCACTGCGGACGCAGGTCGACAAGGTGAACGCTTCCGTACCGGCGGCAAACATTCAGTATTATGACATTAAGCTGCAGTACACCACGAACGGCGGTGAAACTTGGATTGACGCAACCAAGGAGCACTTCCCGGCAAGCGGTATCACCGTAACGATTCCGTACAGCGAGCTCAAGAGCGGTCTGGACAGCAGCTACACCTATACGGTGATCCATATGTTCACGACAGATATGAATGGTCACAAAATCGGCGACACCGAGTCCATCAGGCCCACAAGGGGAGAGGACGGCATTTCCTTTACGGTAGACAGCCTGTCTCCATTTGCAATCGGCTGGTACAAGAACACCGCACCGACGCCGGGCGGCAGCGGTGGCGGCGGCGGAGCCGTTGCACCGACCACTTACGATATCGTTATCCCGTCTGCGCTGGCGAACATCGTCAAGGCAGATAAGACTAAGGCGGCGGCAGATGACACCGTAACGCTTACGGTGTCCGGCGAGGGTACGCTGACCGTTACGGACGCAAACGGCAAGTCCGTTGCGCTGACCGACCTCGGCAGCGGCAAATACACCTTCAAGATGCCGTCCTCCAAGGTCAATGTGGCGTTTGCCGCGTCCGGCGAAACCAAGCCGTGTGACGGTGGCAAGGATTGTCCGTCGGCTCCGTTTAAGGACGTTGACACCGGTAAGTGGTATCATGTATCCATCGACTATGTGCTGACGCACAGCATAATGAACGGCGTTTCCGGCACTTCCTTTGCACCGAACCGCAATCTGACACGCGGTATGCTTGTGCAGATTCTGTTCAATCTGGAGGGCAAGCCGCAGAGCGCTTCGGCAAGCTTCTCCGACGTTAAGGCGGACGCATGGTACGCCAAGGCGGTCGGCTGGGCAGCGGCAAACAAGGTCGTAACCGGCTACGCAGACGGCACGTTCCGATCGAATGCAGCCGTCACCCGTGAACAAGCGGCAGCAATCCTGTACCGCTACGCACAGAGCAAGGGCATTGACGTAAGCGTAGGCGAGGACACCAACATTCTCAGCTACGCGGATGCCCTGCAGGCAAGCGAGTACGCAATTCCCGCATTGCAGTGGGCTGTCGGCGCAGGCGTGCTGAATGGCAAGAGCGGCAACCGTCTTGCCCCGACCGGCACCGCAACTCGTGCCGAGATCGCCGCAATCATGCAGCGCTGGTGCGAGAAAATCGTTCAAAAGTAAAACCAAATACGCCGGATGGCATGAAAAAGGAGCAGTTATATACTGCTCCTTTTCGCATATAAAATCACCCCATCTGTTAGATAGTATATCATACGGTACATATCCCTTTTGTCAGCAACCCTTGTCCGGCAATTGCCATAGTATTTGTTTCTCAAAACCTGCTTTATAGACAGCTACCTCATGGGCAGCTTTTTTATAATAGACTTGTGCCGTCTTTATGCTCCGCGCGAGGCCGCACTTGTACTTTTCCGAAGCCGTATGCTACAATAAAACCACTACATTCGACAGAAAGCAGGAACAGCCATGCGCACCAAACGGGAACAGATTATCTTTCAGGCATTTCATGACCAGATCTGCCGATCAGAGTTCAGCAGCGGTTTGACGCTGTTTTTCGGGCTGCACGGAAACAGCTCAATCCGATATCAGTCCGCCGAGTACTCCATGCCCGCAGGCGCGCTGCTGGTTGTCAACCCGTTTGAATTATATCAGGTGAACTGCTCGGAAAATGCCGAGATGATCGCCATGCAGATCCCCGAAAATCTGCTGCAGCTTGCCAGCTGGAGCAGACAGAATGTCTGCTTCTGCTACGCCTCCAGCCAGAATGAAAAGCAGGAGTACCAGACCATCCGCGTATTATTTGCAACTATTTTTCAGGATTTCTTTCAGAATCCGGAGCAGAACGCCTCCGGTATTGTCACCAATGTACTCAAGCTCGTTGATCTGCTGACAGAGCATTTCCTCATTTCCGATGTGCCAAAAAGCAATACCAAGCGAGAGGAAACCATGCGCCGTATGAAGCGCATCATGGATCATATTCATTCCAACTGGAATGAGGATATTTCCCTGCGCGAGCTTGCTGCACGCGAATTTCTGTCCGAAGGCTATCTGTCCCGATTCCTCAAGCAGAATCTGGATATGACCTACTCCCAGTATGTCATGGGGCTGCGTCTGGAACACGCCGAAAAGCAGCTGCGCAGCACGGATCACTCCATTACTCAGATCGCCTATGACTGCGGATTTCACAACGCCAGTGCTTTCATCGAACATTTTCGTCAGAAACACGGCCAGACACCGCGGCAATACCGCCAGCATGCCACCCAGAAAGCCGCTGCTGACCCATCCGGCGAGGAAACTTTACTGCAGGACGGCGTTGCCTATCTGCTGCAGTTTGCCGTTCCGCCCGATCCGCAGCGCGAGCTGCCGCACGAAACGCGGTACATCACGGTTGATGAGAATGTACAGCCGCGCAGGCTTCGTCATACGTGGAAAACCCTGCTCAACGCCGGATACGCCAAGCATCTGCTGACCGCCGCTGTTCAACAGCAGATTATCAAAATCCAGCAGGAGATCGGCTTCCGCTATCTGCGGTTCCACGGCATGCTCGATCAGGAGCTTCACATCTATCAGGGTATGGAAAACGGCCAAGTGAAGTGCTGCTTCACCTACTTCGATATGGTCATCGACTTCCTGCTCGAGCAGGGGCTGCGCCCGTTCCTGGAATTCAGCTTTATTCCCCGGGAACTGGCGAAAGCACAGACCAGCATCTTCGAGACCGGCTCGATCACCGCTGCATGTGCGAACTGCACAGCATTCGGCGCACTGGTTGAAGCTATTCTGCGGCATGCAATCTGCCGATACGGCTGGGACGAGGTATCCCAGTGGAGGTTCTCTACCTTTCAGATTAACTATGTGTTCTTCGACTGCATGACCATGGATGAATATCTCGAACTGTATGACTGCGTGTACCATGCGGTCAAAGCTGTCGATACACGGCTGCAATTCGGCGGACCGGGCGCCATGTCCAGTGTGGTATGGGACCCGCGCGGTATGCGTGTCTTTCTGCAGTATGCCACAGCCCACGACTGTTTGCCGGATTTCCTGACCGTGCAAAGCTATCCGCATGAATCTTCGTCCGCCGATGCAAATTTTATGAGCTATACGCTCAGTCAGCAGTCTATCCCATCCGTATTATCCAAGGATACAAATTTCGTTAAAACCTTCCTCTATGACCTTAACGGTATATGCCGCGAATTTGAATTGCCCGACATGGACATTTTCATCGAGGAATGGAACTCCACGCTATGGCAGCGCGACCTTTCGAGCGACACCTGCTACAAATCCGTCTGGCTGACCAAAAACATCTGCGAAAATATGGATGCCGTATCCGCCTTCGGCTACTGGACAATCTCCGATCTGATGGACGAGCGTGCGAACTTCGATTCCATGTACCACGGCGGCTACGGTCTGTTCACCTATAACGGCGTGCCGAAGAGTGGCTATGAGGCACTGCGCCTGCTCGGACAGCTCGGCAACTGCTGCATTGCTTCCGGTGACGGCTGGTATTTCACCCAAAGCGAACGGGAATGGCAGCTGATTCTATATAATTACACCCATTACGACAACATTTACCGCTATCGCTACCGCCGTCTGGAGCATCCGGAAGACGCCTATTCGGTATTCGAGAGCGGCAAGGTCGTGCGGTTTCAGGTCACATTTCCCGCTCTCAGACGCGGTCTGTACCAGATTGAGCAGCAGGAAATCACCCGCACCTCGGGTTCCTCGTTCGACCTGTGGCTTGCCGCCGGCGCACCGCCGTCTCCTGACCGAGTCTTCCTGCAATATCTGGCCGAGCACGCTTCCGCACACCGCACAATGACCACCGAACAGGTGGATATCGCTCTGCGGCTCGATGCAACACTGCAGCCGCTTGAGGTACGTCTCTTCCGCATCAGAAAGATGAATTTTACATAAACCTTTTCTAAAATATCTGTTTTTTGACCTTTTTCTATCTGTCATTTCATATTATGCGACAAAAACACGGTTTCTCCTCCGAGTGAATACAAAATATATTGCTATGTCTAAAATGAATATTCCGTATTTTCTTTGTTCTTTTCGTACTATACTATAGTCAAATCCCAAACAGAAACGCTGCGCAGCCGATTCTGAACGAAAAGGTGGTAAGGAAAATGACGAAAAAACAGCTTTCAATGAATGACACCTCATTCAAAACCAGTCTGATGGAAAAAATCGCATACGGCATGGGCGACACCGCCTGCAACGTCGTATTTGCAATCACCTCCAGTCTGATCGTATACTTCTACACGAACGTAATCGGCATGTCTGCGGCACTTGTCGGAACGATTCTGTTAGCATCTCGTGTATTTGACGGTATCAGCGACCTGCTGATCGCCCAGATTGTAGACAAGGTAAACTCCCCGAAGGGCAAGGCTCGTGCGTGGATACTCTGGATGGCCGCACCTTACGGTATTGCCTCCGTGCTGATGTTCTGCGTGCCGCCACATTCAAGCACGATGGTGCAGGCGATCTATGTATTCATCACCTATAACCTGTGCACCACCGGCGTATATACCGCACTCAACCTGCCGTATTCCAATCTGGCACCGATGATGACTCGCAATGACGATGACCTTGCCAAACTCAATCTGTTCCGCATGGCCATGTCCCCGATCGGTAACCTGATCGTTACCGCACTCACCCTGCCGTTCATCAACATGCTCGGCGGCGGTCAGCAGGCATGGATCACGGTCTGCGCGATTTACTCCATCGTTGCTTTCTTCATGCTGCTGTTCTGCTACAAGGGCTGTCAGGAGCGTTTCCACACTGATGCAGCCAAGGAAGCCGAGGCTATGCCGTTCGCACAGCGCCTGAAGGCTACCCTGAAGAACAAGTATTTCATCGTTCTTACACTCACGATGATCGCCGTTGCTCTGTACCAGAACGTAAACGGCACCGTTGCTACTTACTACGCACAGTATATGCTGGGTAATGTCGAAGTTATGGGCGTTATGCAGAGTTTCGAGAACATTCCGAAGATTATTGCTATCATCTGTCTTGCCCCGTTCATCAAGAAGTTCGGCAAGCGCAATCTGGTTCTGTTCGGCGCAGTGCTCTGCGTGCTCGGTCAGGTCGTTGTCCTGTTTGCACCGCAGAATATGACCATGGTTATGGCCGCTGCTGTTATGCGCGGTATCGGCGAAGCCCCGTTCTACGGCTGCATCTTCACCATGCTGGCTGATGTTATCGAGTACGGTCACTGGAAGACCGGTATCCGTGTACAGGCCCTCATCTTCTCCGCATTCACTGTCGGCCAGAAGTTCGGCGGCGGCGTTGCAGGCTGGCTTGTTGGTCAGCTGATGGAGGTTTCCGGCTTTACCGGTCTGGAAGTGGAGATTCCCTCCGCAATAAGCATGGTCAAGAACCTTTACATTTACGGCAACATGATCGCATGGGCCTTGGTTATCATCCTTATGCTGGTTTACCATCTGGATAAGGAATACGACGGCATTATGAAGGATCTCACCGGCCGTACGGCGTAACAGAAAGCGTGAACAACATGTATACCCATAAGATTTTAGACATATGCGACCCGAAAAATCCCTACGCCCCCAAGTTCTCCGGCACGTTTGAGCTGCCGGTGGAATACGCGGGCAAAAAGCGCCGCATGCTGGCCTATGTACCGCATGATATCCGCGAATCCACCGCCGGTATTCTTGTGCTGGGAGAAAACGGCCAGACCGCCGATGATCTGCTCGAGCACAGCGGCTGGTGTGAGATCGCGGACACCGAGGAGTGCAAGGAACGTCTGATCGTGTTCTTCCTTGAGCCGGAAAACGGCGCATGGGACACGAACGAAGCCTACGGCACACCGGATGGCGATGTTGCGTATATCAACGCAGCAGCCCTTGCCGCCGCAGACCGCAAGCTGTTCTGTGTCCACGAATCCAAGTTCTATCTGGTTGGCTGTAAGGAAGGCGGCGTGCTCGCCAATATGGCGGCGGCTTACGATCCGGCGTTCTTCGCAGGTGTGGCTTCGGTCGGCGGCTCGGCAGTTTCCGAGCAGTATCTGACCGACTGCGGACAGGCGTATGCCCTCAATCTGGATGGCTTTGAGGATCCGGAACATCGCAAGGACATTCACAAGCAGGATATCCCGATGCCCGCGTGGATTATCGACGATCCGACCGTATCTACCGGTACCGGCGACGCTATCCTCACCTACTGGCGCAATGCATGTGAAGCCGAAGAAGGCCGTCAGCTGTCTCCCGATCAGTACGAGTATTACCGCGTGAAGGAAACACCTTACGCGCCTAATCAGGAGAAGGAAGCGTACCGTGTCTGCCACAGCAGTATTCCCGGTGCATCCGAGCAGTATGCCAAACGCTTGCAGCGCCGTATCTGGAAGGACTTTCTCTATCGTCAGCGCCGCTGGATGAGCAGTCCCGGCGGTGAACTGCGCGTGACAAAGGATCCGGTCCGCGACCTCGGCATGGAGTACCACTACGAGGAATTTGACGGCTGGATGCGCGAATGGTATGTTTACATTCCGCAGTCGGTACGGCAAAATCCCGAAAAGAAGGTGCCGCTCGTGCTTGCGATGCATGGCTACACCTGTACCGGTGAAATCTACGCCGGCAACAGCGGTTGGTACGATGTCGCAGAAAAATACGGATTCATTGTTGTGTTTCCGTCCGCACTGCATGCCAAGGTTGACATGCCTGAGCAGGGGCTTATGCCCGACTGGGCGCCGCTCAACGCATGGAACGTGTTTCTTGAGGACGACCGCCCGGATGAACTGAAATTCTTCTCGTTCCTGCTGGACAAGATGATTGCCGAGTATCCGGTGGACGAGCACCGCGTGTTCGCAACCGGTCACTCGTGGGGCTCGCTGATGACCGAAATGCTGGCGTTGGGACTGACCGAGCGCTTTGCCGCTGTCGCCCCCTGCTCGGGTGCATTCTTCGGCGGTGCGTATGAGAAAATGACTTCCCTGCCGTATGCCGCCGAAAACGGCGTACAGCTTCCAATCTGGATGTTCTGGGGCATGAATGAGGAATGGCTCATTCCGAGTGAACCCACCCACGAGAACGAAACCGGTCTGACCGTCGAGCTGTGGCTGAAACGCAATGGTAAGGCAGATATGATTCCCGCTGATTGGGCACAGTGCGCCAACACGGTCAATGGTCGCTTCAAAGATCATTACTTCGACCGTGAGGGCACGGCTCCCGTGCAGTTCACGCAGGTGGACTACATGCCGCATGCTACTATGCCGGAAATGTCGTTCCGCATTTGGGAAGAATTCTTCAGTAAATTCTCCCGCAGCTGATAGCTAATCTACTACTTTCCTTTGCATATGATTGGATAGTCCATAGCGAGGGCCTCTGTGTTGAATTTGATTCTAACACAGAGGCCCTCGCTGTGGACCTTTTATTTGACTAAATTCGCAACTTCATTTTACAACGCGCGATTCAAAATTACTTTTCCAATATTGCGCAGGGATGAAGGAATGTGCCTTTATATTGGTGTCCAACCATATATCTGCAACCTTATTTATATCTTCTTTCCGCAATTCTCTAACCATAACGGCGACACTCCCGCAAATCCCGATTTACGCATTCCTCGTCAAATCCACATCCGGACGGTTATTCGTGCCGTACACGATGCGCGGGACACCGCTGTAATCCTCGGTGATAGTGACATCCTTGTAGCCGTGCCGCTGCATGATGCCGGCCACGTCATCGGCCTGCTGCCAGCCGCACTCGAACAGCAGCCTGCCGTTCGGCACCAGCAGTTCACCCCAGCTGTCGCAGATGGCGTGATAGAAATCCAGACCGTCCTCGCCGCCGTAAAGCGCCTCATGCGGCTCAAAATCGGCTACACTGCGGTCGAGCATCTGCATTTCGTCCTCGGTGACGTACGGCGGATTGGAAACGATGATATCAAACTGCCCAAGTCCGCGCGGAGGCACGTGCATAACATCGGCTTTCATGGTCAGCAGACGGCTGCTCACGCCCAGATCACGGGCATTCTCGCGGGTAATGTGCAGCGCACCGTCCGACAGGTCGATCGCGGTCACGCGGGCATCCTCGACCGTGTGCGCCGCCGCAATGCCGATGCAGCCCGAGCCGCAGCACAAATCGAGAATACGCGGTGAAACCCGCTCTTTGGCCTGCTCAATAACCAGCTCGCACAGGCGCTCGGTATCCGAGCGCGGAATGAGCACCGAACGATCCACCTTGAAGGTCAGGCCGTAAAAATCCCATTCGCCGATAATGTACGCCAGCGGTTCGCCGTCCAGACAGCGGTCGCACAGCAGACCGGCGTAATCCACGGTCGCATCCTCAACGTAGAAATGGGACCAGCCGGCCGTCTGCTTTTTGTCTGCTTTGCAGGCGTAGGCGGTAATCTCCCGCGCGGTCAGCTGCGGCATCGGGTCGCCGCCCTCTTTCAAACGGCGGAAAAGCTGCATGTAAACATCGTTGATAGTCTTGGTCACACAGGGTCAACTCCTAAAATTTACGCGGGTTTGAACCACAGCGGCACGGCGTTCGCCCGCACCCTGCAATTACGGAACACGGCTGCGGCCGCCGACTGAAATTCTGCGGCATTTTTGGCTTTTTTAATCGCTTTGCCCGGTTTTTCGCTGTTTTCAAACAGATTCAGATGGTAAAACCAGATTTCCTTCATGCGCAGCATGGCAATCCGGCTGTCACCGAAGGCTTCGCAGTAACGTACGAACAATGTATCGTGGAAAGTCTCGAGCATTTTTGCGTCTGCGGCCTTGCCGCCGGTCAGGCGCATCACGAGAGACGGATCGGCGATCAGCGCACGACCGATCATCACCGCCGGCAAATCGGGATAGCGTTCGCTGACGGCGCTTACGTCCCGCTCGGTGATGAGATCGCCGTTGTAGCACACGGGCATGCTGCAGCGCGGAAGCGCCGCCGCGAAATCGCTCTCGCGCACCTTGCCCTTGTAAAAATCCTGCCGTACGCGCGGATGGATGGTCAGCTCGGTGATGGGATAGCGGTTGTAAATCTCGAGCAGCTTGTCAAACTCGCTTGCCTCATGCACGCCGAGACGGGTTTTTACCGAAATCCCCTCGCATTTTGCGAAAACTTCGTCAAAAAACCGGTCCAGCTCGTCCGGATGTGCGAGAAATCCGGCTCCCTTTCCCTTGGCCGTTACCGTGCCGGACGGACAGCCAAGGTTGAGATTGACCTCAGGATACCCGAGGTCATGCAGTGCATTCACCGCCCAGATGCAGTCCGCGGCAGACTTGGTGAGCAGCTGCGGAACCGCAGGCACGCCCTCGTTGTACTCCGGCAGGACATCGCGCTTTTGCCGCGGCGTCAGCTTTTCATTCGTGGTCGGTGTGATAAACGGCATGAAATACTTGTCCACACCTGAGAAAAATTCGTGGTGCGTCCGGCGATAGACCGCACCGGTCACGCCTTCCATCGGCGCAAAATAATAGTGCATGGCGCTTACCACTCGTCCGAACCGTCGTCCGGAATGACCGCCTTCATCGCGGTGATCGCAACCTCGATCATGGAATCATCCGGCTCAAATACGGTCAGGTGCTGCACCATCAATCCCGGCCAGCGCAGTGCACGCGAGAGCAGGCTCTCCGAGCGGCCGGCGTAGCGGTTAAACTCGTAGCTTATGCCGACAACAAGCGGCAGCAGGATCAAATGCGCGAGCATACGCAGGAACGGATTGGTAATGTCGATGATGGAAAAGACGATCGACGAAACGATAGTCGCAATGATAATCAGCACAAACATGAAGCTGGTGCCGCATCTCGGGTGGTATTTGCCCTGTTTGCGAACATTTTCAACGGTCAGTTCTTCGCCTGCTTCGTAGCAGAAAATGGTCTTGTGCTCTGCGCCGTGGTACTCGAACGTGCGGCGAATATCCTTCATATGCGACACCGACCACATGAACAGCAGGAACAGCACAACGCGCACGCAGCCCTCGAGCACATTGCGCGCGAGCACACCCCAGGTTTTCGGCACAAAACCGCCGAGAAAGCTCGGCAGCAGGATGAACAGGCCGATCGGCAGGGCAATGCCGATGACAGTTGAAATGCTCAGGATGATCTTGTTCAGACCCTCCGAGCCGAATTTCTTTTCCAGCCAGAGTTCAAACTTGGACGGCGGCACATCGGCTTCCTCGTCCTCAAAGAAGGACGCGGAGTAGTTGATGGCCTGCATGCCCTCCTTCATAGCGGTGAACAGCGTATACGCGCCGCGGAAAATCGGCTTTTCCCAAATCGGGGCACGGCTCGGCGTCGGTTCGGTCTTGCTGACAAGCTCGCCGTTCGCCTTACGCACGACCGTGCAGGACTTCTTAGGTCCCTTCATTACAATACCCTCGATGATCGCCTGACCACCGATGGTGGTTTTCTTTTGCGTTGTCATGAATGCTCTCCTTCGGTAAACGGGGTTTCAGATGCCTTCGGAATGGCACCGGTAATGCCGAGCGCCTCCTCGGACTTGGCAGACGGCATGGTGACGGTAACCGTCGTTCCCTTGCCGACCTCGGACGCGATATCCAGCGTACCGCCGTGCATGGAAACAATTTCCTCTGTCACGGCAAGGCCGATGCCGCTGCCGCGCTGCTTGGATGACCCCTTGTAGAATTTCTCCTTGACGAACGGCAGCTCCGCTTCGGGAATACCCTGACCGTAGTCGCGCACAGACACGACGATGTTGCCGCCGTCACGTTTAAGGTCAATATCAATCTGCTTGCCGTCGCCGCCGTATTTCGCGGCGTTGTCCAGAATATTCAGAAACACCTGCTTCATGCGGTGGCGATCGCCGTTGATGTAGTAGTTTGCATCCACATCTTCGTCGTACAGCAGGCGGATTCCGCTCTTTTTGAGCAAGTTTTCATACATATAAACCGCTTCATACAGCTCGATGGACATATCAAACGTCTCGATCTCCAGCTTCATGCGGCCGGATTCGATGCGCGCAAAGTCCAGCAGCTCCTCGACCATGCGGGTCAGGCGGCCCGCCTCCTTCTGGATGATCGTCAGGCCCTGCATGACCTCCTCCGGGTCCTCACCGCCGCCGGCCAGCAACGTCTCACTCCAGCCGCCAATGGCGGTCAGCGGTGTACGCAGCTCGTGTGAAACCGAAGAAATGAAATCGTTTTTCATGCGTTCGGCGCGGCTGATCTCGTCCGACATGTAATTGATGGTATCGCACAGCTCACCGATCTCGTCATCGTAGGTCTTCTGCAGGCGCACGCCGTAGCGTCCGGCCGCGATCTCCTTGGCGATGGTGTTGATTTTGAGCACCGGATCGACGATCGACCGGATAAAATAACTGTTCGATGCCACAACCAGCATGAGGAACAGCAGGCATGCCAGCAGAGAGCAGCCGACGATTATCCAAATCTGCCGTTCGACGATACGCAGTGAGGTGATATACCGCACGCCGCCGACCAGATCGCCGCGCGCACTCAGCAGCGGCGCTGTGACACTCATCACGCGCTCGCCGGAAAGCGGGTCTCTGCCGGTGAAAACCGCGGTTTTCTGACCGGAAAGCGCCTGCGACGCATCCTCGGTCGAAGCAACGCCGCCGCCGGATAATCCGGAGGTGGACAGCAGAATGCGGCCGTTTGCGTCCAGAAACTGCTGTTCAAACTTGTCCTGATCCTGAAATGTGGTGACGGTTGCCTCCGCCTGCGTGTAAAACTGATCGTAGGTATCGGTGAAGTATTTGCGGAATGTGTCCGACGTGGTCGCCGCGCGTGACGCGAGGTTGTCGCGCACGGTGGCATAGTAATACCCTGAAACGCCGACAGAGATCAAAATAACCACAACGGCCAGAATAACGAGCACGAAGGACAAAGAGTTCACCAGCCAGCGGCCCTTGATGCCGCCCGGCGAGTGCTGTACCTTTGGTGCCTCCGGCTTCGGAGGCGGTTCCGGTTTGCGTTTTTGCTTGCGATTTGTCATAGAAAATGACCTTTCTGATGCCGCTTACCAAGCGGCAGAATGTGCGCTGATGCCGCGCGGGAATTCGCCTACCCGGCGGGGGCACAAGAAGGAAGCAACCTGCGGTTTCCTCCTTCTTGTGAATCTTCCTCTTTCCCTTAGAGGGCACGGCGATAATTCATAACTGAGACTATAGGGGAACGGGCGTACTATTCATCTTCCGTAGGTGCTATCTATAATAACGTGCTAACGAATTGCGCGACACTGTTATCCCCCAGGGGACCTTCTCTTGCCCTTCGGGCAATTCCCCTTGTGTCGCGCCTGCGAAGATAAAACCGCCTGTGTAGCAGTACGCTGTCTGACACTGCGCATTGGTTAGGACATGGGAGCACTCCGTGCTCCCCTACGGTAGAAAAAATCCTCTGCCGTTCCCCTATTTCGGAGCGGTCGCCGGTCTCTGGGCTGCGCCAGACCATGAAACAAAGGGAAACGGGAGTCCCAAGAGGGTAGAAACCGCAGGTGTCTACCCTTTTGATTTCCGCGGCGAAACCGCCGCCGTTCCCCCCGCCGCGAGTGCGGCGATTGGCTATATCAGCCCTCCCACATATAACCGTAGCCGCGAACCGTTACAATATGGGTCGGGTCCGCCGGCGAATCCTCAATTTTAATCCGCAGACGGCGAATATTCACATCCACAATCTTCAGCTCGCCCACATAGTGGTGTCCCCAGACCATTTCGAGCAGCTCATCGCGCGAAAGCGCCTTGCCGATGTTCTGCATGAACGCCTTGAGCAGACCGTATTCGATCTGCGTCAGCTCGATCTTCACACCGTTCTTGAGCACCTCGCGGGCACGCAGATTGAGCTTGAACGGACCGGACTTGATCACGTCATCCTCGGAGAACGGCGAACCGGATACACGGCGGTACAGCGCGTCCACACGAGCCGCCAGTTCAATAACCGAAAACGGCTTGGTGACATAATCGTCCGCACCGTTCATCAGACCGGTTACCTTGTCCGCTTCCTGCGTGCGGGCGGTCAGCATGATAACGCCCGCCTGATAGCCCGCGCCGCGCATGGCGCGGCAGACCTCGTAGCCGTCGATGCCGGGCAGCATAACATCCAGCACCGCAACCGCGATATCCTGATTTTCATGGTACTTTTCCAGTGCTATTTCGCCGGTTTCGGCCTCTATTACCTCGTAACCGCTGCGTTTCAGGTTGAGAACCAGAAAGGAGCGGATATTCTCTTCATCTTCCAGAACCAGAATTTTGCGCTTCATTGTAATATCCTCCTGTACTTTTAGCGCTTATTGGTAACTGCCGCGTTTCTGCGGCGTTTGATGATTCTTAATTGTTCCACGCCTGGTTGACCAGCGAGAATCGGGCTTTGATCTCGTCTCCGGTCAGCGCCAGCTCGCTCTGCTCGCCTTCATTTGTCAGCTTGGCGAAGTAGATGGCCTGCGTGGTCTGTCCCAGCTGGATCAGATCGGTGCGCTCGGCGTAGTATTCACGGTTGGAGCCGGTCGCGCAGTAAATGTTAAACAGCGGGATGGACATTTTGTTCTTGCGGTACTCAAAAAATTCCACATAGCTGAGTCCGCCGTCGTTTGCCTTGATTGCGGTAATGCGGTCATGCCATTTCTGGTCGATCAGCAGGCTCCACGCATCCGAAATGTTCTGATAAGTGGCTGCAACCTTGGTCGGAACTTTGCCGATGCCGTAGGCATACCAGTCGAGCATATACACCGCATCGGACGAGGATGTGTCCTTATAGCCCGCCATCAGCACTGCACGCGGCAGCTCGGTAATGCCGTCACCGTTGACGTCGCTCGCGTAGACCGCCACCGGACGATAGGTGCTGTGGCTGGCGGTATCCTCGCCGTCCAGTGCCAGATTGCGCAGCGTGCCGTTCGAGTAGACAAAAATATCCGTCGTCAGACCGGCGCCATTCGCCACCTTTTCCTCAGCAAACACAGCGGTCTTGCTGTCCTGCACACGGCCGGACTGCATGTGCTCAACCGCAGCCGCCCCCTGACTGGTCGCCGTCTCACCGGCCGGCAGCATGGAGCCGCTGTCATATTGGTACAGGCGTGCCACGCGCTTTCCGGAGGTGTCACTCGTGATCAGCAGCAGATCCTTTGCACCGTTGTCGGTCAGATCGGTCAGCTCCATAGCGGTATATTCGGTTTCGAGAATGATACCCGGCGTGCAGTTTTCGTCAAAATCGCACATGGTAAGCGCACCTGTTCCGTCGCCCGGCAGACGCCAGGTGAGAACCATGCCGCGCTTGCCGCTCGGCTCAAGTACCGGAAATTCGACCGAACGCAATGCCGTTCCGCGGCCGTCGATCGTGCCGGTGCAGACGTAGCTGTCACCCTGCTTGCGGTAAACAGCTACCGTAAATTTGTTGCTCGTCGCCGAGGTGGCGCCGCGGAAAAACGTGATGGCCTCCTCCACGCCGTCGTTGTCCAGATCGGCAAGCTGAATAGACGAACGGTTTTCACCCTCGCTTGGCGAGGCGTAGGATACGCCCTGTGCAAGCTGCTTTTCCAGCTCAGTCTGCAGACTTTGGTAATTGCTGGATGGTTTGGGCGCGGCCAGCAGCTCATCGCCCGATGGAAACACACAGCCGCCCAGCAGCAAAAGGAACAGCAGCGCCGGTAAAATTCGCAGTGATCTCATGGAGCTCTCCTACCTAAAATGATACAAATATTGGTTGACAGGTGCAGGCACCTATACATATTAAGTATAGCACATTCAGGCAGCGTGTGGTACTGAAATTTACGCAAATTTTGCAGGATTTCAAGCGGAAAGGGATAGAAAAAGGGCGGACCGTTGGTCCGCCCTCAGGCTGTCGCAAAACTGCAGTTTCGCCGACAAGAGGAACGGACCGTAGACCGTTCCTCTTGTCGGCCGAAATTTTCTCGCTCTATAAGTCAAAAATCCGAACGCTATCCTTGCTCGGCTTCTCGGTCGCGCTGCGTGGCACATATCCCCGGATTTTTAGAATTTGCACAGCAAATCCTATTTGATGTGCGCTATCGCGCGAATTAACTTTAAAAGGACGCACTATGTGCGTCCTTTGAGGCTGTCGAAAAACTATCGTTTTTCGAGCAGCCTCTCGATCGAAACCACGCTTTCGATCGAATGCTGAAGAAAAACCGCGTCCTCCGGACACATTTTTTCTTCCCTTGTATAAAAACCGAGGTACACAAGGTGAATTGCCGCATAGCGGCAAGAGAGGGTGGTCTGGACCACGCCCCCGGTTTTTATGAATTTGCTGCGCAAATTCTATTTTATGCGTGCTGTCGCACGCAGCACAAAATAGAAATCTGACTTTTTCGACAAGCTGAAAAGGACGCACATTGTGCGTCCTTTTACGGGATTTCATCAGTATCTCAGCGGAATACCATGCGGTTCAGCCTCACCGGCAGGCAGCAGCGCCGCCGTAATGTCCGGCCGGCATGTTTCGATAAAGTTTACGCCTTTGCGTATGAGTTCCGCAAGCGTATTGGGATCGTCCGTGCATCGGCTCATGGTGAACAGCCCCGCCTGTCGGCACGCCGAAACCAGCCGCTCGGATAAATCCTTCGGCTCGGCCCGCAGACCGAACAAACCGGTTGTCTGCGCGGCATTGACCAGCGCGTCAATCTCGCTCGGCAGATTGGGCAGCTCACCCATGATATGTAAATCCGGATTGGCAGACGCAACACGAGCCGCTTCTACCAGTCCCAGACCGATAATGATCGTGTCATCCAGACAATCCGCATACCGCAGCGTCATACGCAGCTGCCGCAGCATGGTCTGATCGTGCACGGTGATGGCAATCTTGCCCTGACAGGTGCGTGCCAGCTCGATTGCCTGACTAACCGGCGTCAGCTGCGGCGCCGCCTGATGCAGCTCCGCGTAGCTGTAATCGCTGACAGGCAGCCTCGTGCCGTCAGGCGCGGCAGCACAGCCGTCCGACGAAAGCACGGCAATACCGTCTGCCGACATGGCAACCGAAAAACAGCAGCCTTTTGCGCCCTCGTCGTTGCCGGCCAGAATGGATTCCAGTCCGCCGCGTTCGGTATCCATGCAGCCGTCCGCAGACAGGACAAAAGTCTCCTTATTGGTATAGTACAATACCGATCCTCTCCCTCTGTTACAGGGTCTCCGGAGCCTCGTACTCTACGCCCTGCGTATCCACAGTAACGGACTTCATCTTCTGCTCCTCGCGCGGACGGTCGTGCCAGTCGCGCTTGGTGTTGACGATGGCGTCAACAATGTCCATGCCGTCGATAACCATGCCGAAGGAAGCGTACTGACCGTCCAGATGCGGTGCGTCCTCGGTCATGATGAAGAACTGGCTGCCTGCGGAGTCCGGTGCAGCGGTACGCGCCATGGACAGAACACCACGGGTGTGGTTCAGGTCGTTCTGGAAGCCGTTTGCGGTAAACTCGCCGCGGATCTCATAACCCGGGCCGCCCATGCCGGTGCCTTCCGGGTCGCCGCCCTGGATCATAAAGCCCGGGATAACACGATGGAAGATCGTGCCGTCATAAAAGCCCTTCTGCACCAGAGAAACAAAGTTGCGAACCGTGTTCGGTGCAACTTCCGGGTACAGCTCTGCACGGATTACGCCGCCGTTTTCCATTTCAATCGTAACGATAGGATTGCTCATTGGTATCAACTCCATAATTTTTATCATTTTGCAGCATATGCACAGCCGAGCTGTACATATATGTACTTCTATTGTAGCAAATTTAGAGTGGAACGGCAAGTAGTGTTTGTCGAACAGAGGCAGCTGTCCATTATTTTGCGCTGATTGACTGGTGCGCTTGAACCGCGTAAGCGGTTCATCCTGTCCGGGCGGCACCTTTTCTGCATCGGGTGACCGGAGCACACGAGTCGCGTGAGCGATACGCTCTGTCTGGGCGGCAGTCTTTTCTGCACCGATTTTGCGGAGTACACGAACTGCGCAAGCGTGTTCGCCCCTAACGGGCGGGGAGTTGCGCTCTGCGGAGCGCGGGAGACTGCCGCGTCCGCGGCGGGGACAAAGAGGAAGGGACACCTACGGTTTGCCCGTAGGCTGCTAAACCTTGTTTCCGCGCCGTGCGCGGATTAAATAAGTGCCCTTCCTCTTTGAACTCCTGCCTTTCCCTTGTTAGATAGTCTGGCGCAAACCAGAGACCGGCGACCGCTCCGAAAAAGGGGAACGGCAGTCGGGTTGCCATTGCGTGACTTTCGTGAAATATTCGCAGTTCACAGATAGCGTACTGCTACACAGACCGGAGGGTCTCCGCAGGCGCAACACAAGGTGAATTGCCCGAAGGGCAAGAGAAGGTCCCCTGGGGGATAACAGTGTTGCGCAACTCTTTGGCACGTTATAACGGACGGCACCTGCGAGTCTATCGTTTGGTATAATTTATCTTGCGCAGGCCCTGTCTATCACAACTCGCTAACGAATCGTGCGGCACTGTTATGCCGCACCCTGCTGAGAGTAACCCGCCTATGTAGCAGAAATGTATCTGACCCTGCGAATATGCGGATACATGGCGCGCAACGCGCGTCCATGCGGAAGAAAAAATCCTCTGCCGTTCTCCTTTTCGAAGCGGTCGCCGCTCTCTGATTTTCGCCAGATTAGGAATAAAGGAAACGGGATTCACAAGGGTGGAAACCTTGGTGTCCACCCTTGTGCCCACCGCCGTGGGTACGGCGAACCACTGAGCCAAGTTTTGGCTCTCATTCCTGCTCCGCAGGATACCGCTGTAAAAACCTGTCGCAAAAACTGGCTATCCACTTTATCCACAGGACTTTCCACAGGGTATCTGGGGATAACCTTGTGCATAAAGTGGATAACTTTTTGTATACACCCTCGCAGGCCACCGTATATCTCGGTTTTTCGACTACGCATTGTAATATCGGCTGTGGAAAAACCACCGCTGCATAATCCACCGCACCTTGTGGAAAACTTGTGATTAGGGCAAATTCACCACTTCAGGAGGGATCATCTATGTCCGAAGAAACCCCGTCCATTGCCGCACCGGAACAGAATGCCATCGCGGAAACCGGCTCGATTACGGCAAAAACAGCGCGCGGAACGATACACTGCATCACCATTGTCGGCCAGATCGAGGGCCACATGGAACTGCCCGCACAGAACAAAACCACCAAGTACGAGCACCTCATCCCGCAGATTGCGGCAGTTGAGCAGACCGACGAAATCGACGGTCTGCTGGTTCTGCTCAACACGGTCGGCGGCGATGTGGAAGCCGGACTTGCCATCGCTGAGCTGATCGCGGGCATGAAAAAGCCGACCGTGTCGCTCGTGCTCGGCGGCGGGCATTCGATCGGTGTACCGCTGGCCGTTGCCGCCAAAAAGAGCTTTATCGCCGTTTCCGCCGCCATGACCATTCATCCGGTGCGGATGAACGGCACGATCATTGCTGTGCCGCAGGCATTCGAGTATCTGGCGAAAATTCAGGAGCGCATCGTGGATTTCATCACCTCGCACTCACATATCACCGCCGAGCGTCTGCAGCAGCTTATGCGCGAAACCGGTCAGCTGACCGCCGATGTCGGCACCGTGATCTCCGGCAATCAGGCCGCCGCACTCGGATTGATTGATGAGGTCGGCACGCTTTCGGATGCGCTGGAAGCGCTCTATACGATGATTGGCGAGCACAAAACGCAAAAAAGAGACGGTAAATAACCGTCTCTCAGTCTGTCAAAAAGTCAGATTGGCGTTTTGCGTTTCGTGCGGCAGCACGCATAAAATAGAATTTGCGAAGCAAATTCATAAATTCCGGGAGCATGGCCCAGGCCACCCTCTCTTGCCGCTATGCGGCAATTCACCTTGTGTATCTCGGAATTTATACAAGGGAAGAAAAAATGTGCCCGTCAGGGCGCGGTTTTTCTTCGGTTTCGCTCGAAAGCGTGGTTTCGAGCGAGAGGCTGCTCGGAAAACGTTAGTTTTTCGACAGCCTCAGAGACGGTAAATAACCGTCTCTCCGTCTGTCTTTTGCATTATACGCTCTGTTTTTTCCGTTCCGGCAGCTGTGCCAGCACGATAGCGCCAAACATCAGCACACAGCCGAAAATCTCTCGGCCGGACAGCGCCTGACCGAGAATAAGCCAGCCTGCGATAACCGAGATAACCGACTCCAGACTCATGATAAGCGATGCTACCGCCGGGTTCATGCCCTTTTGACCGACAATCTGCAGGGTATACCCCACGCCGGACGACATCGCGCCTGCGTACAGAATCGGCTTCCACACGGCAAGGATGTTCGCGAAGCTCGGCTGCTCGAAGATCAGCATACCGATGCCCGATAAGATCGCACAGAAGAAAAACTGGATGCAGGACATCTTCACGCCATCCACCAGCGGCGAAAAATGGTCGATGACTGTGATATGGATGGAGAACAGCAGCGCACACGACAGGCCGATGAGGTCGCCCATCGCGAAGCCGAAGCTGCCGCCCGTCATGCACAGGAAGTACAGCCCGGCCATCGCCAGCGCAACGCCGCACCAGTGCTTCACACCGCATCTGCGGCCGAACAGCAGGCCGAGCAGCGGCACGATCAGGATGTAGCACGCGGTGAGGAATCCGGCCTTGCCGACCGGCGTATACAGCAGCGCGAACTGCTGGGTGATGCTGCCCGCGCACAGCGCAGTGCCACAGCACATACCGCCGATAACGAGCGTTTTGCGGGCTTTGCGGCGCTCCTCGGGCGCTTGCTTCGGATGCGGGCCGCCGCTTTTGCCCAGCACCGCGATGACCGGCAGCAGGACCAGTCCGCCGATGATGTTGCGCGCGAACACAAAGGTGAACGGGCCGACATAATCCATGCCGACGCTCTGCGCCACAAAGGCCACACCCCAAATCGTGGCCGTCAACAGCAAGAGTAAAGAGTTTCGCAGCTTCATATCTGTTTTTTCTCCCTCATTTGCGGATTTTTTCATAAAAAAAGAACCGCTTACAAGCGGTTCTTCATGGAGCTGCTAACCAGATTTGAACTGGTGACCTCATCCTTACCAAGGATGCACTCTACCGACTGAGCTATAGCAGCATTGGCAGGGGCAGTAGGGATCGAACCCACGGCACTCGGTTTTGGAGACCGATGCTCTACCAGCTGAGCTATACCCCTATAAAGTGGCTCCTCAAGTTGGACTCGAACCAACGACCCTGCGGTTAACAGCCGCATGCTCTACCAACTGAGCTATTGAGGAATATAAAATGCTGGTACACGCTGTTTGGATGGTTTATCGCAATCAGCTTATATATTATAGCGCGGATACAGCTTATTTGTCAATAGGTTTTGCAAATTTTTTTCGCAAGTTTTTTACTTCCGCGCAGAATGTCAAAAAGGGACCCTTTCGGGTCCCTTTTCAGGCTTTATTCGGTAACTTTTGCTCCGGTAACGATCGCCTTCGGCGAACCGGTGAGTTTTTTACCGGTATACGGCGTGTTGATTCCCTTGGATTTATACGTTTCGTATACCTTCTCAGTATCCCAGTCCAGCAGCACCAGACGGGCGAAATTGCCTGCCTGCACAGCACGGTCGGTCAGGCCGTAAATCTCGGCAGGAGCCTTGCTCATGCGGTCAACAAGCTGCATCGGCGTGAGCTTTCCGGTCTGGACGAGGTAAGTATTGCACACCGAGAATGCGGTTTCCAGACCGGTGATGCCGGACGGCGCCTTTGCGAACTCGCGGGCCTTCTCCTCGGCGGTGTGCGGTGCATGGTCGGTTGCCACCATGTCGATGGTACCGTCCGCCAGAGCCGCAATCAGCGCCTGACGGTCAGCCTCCTTGCGGAGCGGCGGATTCATGCGCGCATAAGTGCCGTGTGCCGGCACATCATCCTCGGTCAGCGACAGATGATGCGGCGTGACCTCGGCGTAAATCTTCGCGCCCATCGCCTTGCCCGCTCGAATGAGCGCGACAGACTGCGCGGACGAAACGTGCTGGAACAGCACGCGTGCGCCGGTATCGAGCGCCAGCGCAATGTCACGGCCGATCATTGCAGATTCCGCGCTCGCCATTGCGCCCGGTACGCCGAAATGCTTGGCGGCCGCCGAGCCGTAGTTCACACCTGGGGACGGCACGAGCGACGGCTCCTCCTCGTGGAAGGAGAGCAGCGTGCCGCGCTTGGCGGCTTCCGCCATGGCGGTGCGGCACAGCGCCGCACTCGTCAGATTGATGCCGTCATCGGTCAGGCACGGCGCACCCGCTTCAAGCAGTGCGTCAAAGTCGGTCAGCTCCTGCCCTTTCAGGCCCTTGGTGACCGAACCTGCCTGCAAAACCTGCACCGGACAGTCCTTCGCCTTGTCGGTAACATAGCGGATAATCTCGGGTGTGTCACAGGTCGGCACGGTGTTCGCCATGCAGATTACCGTGGCGTAGCCGCCTGCGGCTGCCGCCGCTGCACCGGTCAGCACGTCCTCCTTCTGGGTCTGACCGGGATCGCGGAAGTGAACGTGTCCGTCCACAAAGCCGGGAGATACCGTCAGCCCGCTCGCGTCATACACCGTGCAGCCCGCGGGCGCGTCGATGTGCTCTGCCACCTGCGCGATAACGCCGTCGTCACCGATCAGCACATCACACAGCGCATCCATCTGCGTATACGGGTCGAGAACCCGTCCGTTTTGAATCAACAGCATAGTAAAACCTCCGTTTTATCTCGTTTAATCGCGGTAGAACCCACCAAAGCCCTTGTATGCCATATACAGATCCAGCTTGGCAATGCACTCGAACGGTGCGTGCATGGAGAGCACCGGAACGCCTGCGTCTACGGTGTCAATGTTGCGGTTTGCGAGGTACATGGCAACCGTGCCGCCGCCACCCTGATCGACCTTGCCAAGCTGACCGGTCTGCCAGATAACACCCGCCTTGTCAAAGATGCAGCGGATGCGCGCCATCAGCTCAGCGGTTGCATCCGAGGTGCCGGACTTTCCGCGTGCGCCCGTGTACTTGACGAGCGCGAAGCCGCAGTTTGCGCGCGCATCATTGCGCTTCTCGGAGACATCCGGATAGTTGGGGTCAAAGGCGTTGCAGACATCGGCAGATAGGCAGACCGAGTTCTCGAAGCACTCGTCGAGCAGCACATCCTGTGCGCGGCAGAGGTCGGCCATAAAGGTGTCGAACGCGCGGGACTGCATGCCGGTCACGCCGTCCGAGCCGATCTCCTCCTTGTCCACCAGCAGGCATACACCGGTATGCGCCGGAGTCTCGGTCAGGTCGAACAGAGAGGTTGCCGCCGGGTAGGAGCAGACGCGGTCGTCGTGGCCGTACGCGCCGACAAACGAGCGGTCAAAGCCGATGTCGCAGGCATTGAACGCCGGAACGCAGCACAACTCTGCAGACAGGAAATCCGCTTCGGTCATGCCGTACTCGCGGTTAAGGTGCTCCATAATGGCGAGTTTGATCTTTTCGCTGCACTTTTCGTCCACGGTTTCGCTCGGAACCGAGCCGATGAGGATGTTCAGACCCTCGCCCTTAATGACCTCAGTCGCCTTGCGGGTCATCTGCTCGGTAGCAAGGTGCGGCAGCAGGTCGGTGATAACGAACTTCGGGTCGGTCGGCTTGTCGCCTACGCGCACCTGTACACGCTTGACCTCGCCGTTCTCGCACACGCAGACAACGCCGCGCAGCTCGAGCGGAATTGCGGTCCACTGATACTTCTTGATGCCGCCGTAGTAGTGGGTCTTGAAGAACGCCATGCCATTGTCCTCGTACAGCGGCACGGTGCGGATGTCAACACGCGGCGCATCGAGGTGAGCAGCAGTCAGACGTACGCCCTCGGCCAGACTCTGATTGCCGATAACAGCCAGCATAATGCCCTTGTGGCGGTTGATGCGGTAAATCTTGTCACCCGGACGAAGCGTGTCATCGCGCGTCCAGGCACGGAAGCCCTTGCTCTCAGCCATGCGGGCGATTTCCAGCACGGCATCACGCTCGGTTTTGCTCTCGTCGAGGAATTTTTTGTAACCCTCGGCGTAGGTCTGAATGCCCTGCTTATCCTCGTCGGTCAAACGGTCAAAGCCGGTCTTTTTGTCGTAAAAAAGCTGTTCGGAAGTCATGTTGCATTCTCCTTTTTAATCCGAATCACTTAATGAGTTGACTGTATAAAGCATCGGTGTCCCGATAGAGTGCATCGAGATCGCCGTTGTTTTCGATGATAAAATCGCATTTTTCGCGGTAAAACGCGTCATTCGGCTGCGCGTCAATGCGGGCGCGTGCGGCTTCATCGGACAGACCGTCCCGCTCGATGATACGGGCAACGCGCGTGTCGTGCGGCGCGAGCACAGCGACGATTTTGTCGCAGAAGTCGTCCGCACCGGCTTCAAACAGGGTCGGCGCATCGTACAGCACGACCGGGCACTCGCTCTGTGCGTGAATCGCGTCGAGAGACGCCCTGCGGATATACGGAGTGGTGATTTCGTTGAGCGTTTGCAGCTTTGCGGGGTCGGAAAACACGATTTTCGCAAGTTTCGGGCGATCAAGCGCACCGTTTGCGTCAGTCACGATGCCAAAGGCGGCGTCGAGTGCGGACAGCATTTCGCGGTTCTCCGCGCAGAGCGTGCGGTAGACGGCATCCGCATCCACCCAGCCTGCACCGAGAGCGCGCATACGCGCGGCAACCGTGCCTTTTCCGGTGCCGCTGCCGCCGGTCAAGCCGATGATTTTCATTAGTTTCACTTCCCTCAATGTAAGATGTTCATGCTAATTAATTGTCATTCAGTCCAAATGGAATCGTATTCAACTTACTTTTCCACAAACTCTCTATTTCTATTACGCTTGTGTTATCTACTGCCAGAGATTTCGGTAAAATTTGCAGAATGCTGAACTGAAACTTGTGATAGCGCTCTGAATCTTCTTTCAGCAGTTCCTTGATTTTCTTATTTCCGCCATGTCTGGTATTGACATACTCGCTCCATCTGCCATACAATCCATTTTTTCCGTATGCTGAACCAACATATTGTTTTCCGCTTACGGTATCAGTAATCAAATAAATTGCATACGTTGTGGATAATGCACCCACCCAATCACTGTAAAAATCAGGTGCCGCAATAATGCTCTCCAGTTCATCAAACGACAGCCGCATATTTTCAAAATCGGTCAGCTTGGAAACGAGCTGTGCATTTCGATGTGGCATGAGCGCAACAATTTCTTTCTCCGTTGTGCCGTTATGACACCAATTTCGCGCACCTTGTCCCCAGTCGATTATCAGCCGATCCTCATATTCCTGCATAATATCCTGTTTTTCCAGATCATAATAAAATTCAGGCGGGTTTTTGGGCTTTATAGGAAATCCTTTCGGAAACTTCATGCCTTTAGCGGAATATACCCCTTTCACAAGGTAACAGCCCTCATAACGTCCCAGTGTTCCCTGTGTGCCGACAAAATTCAGAATATACCGACAGTTTTCAAATCTTTTCTTTCCCTGTGTTTTCAGGTAGAGTTCAAAAAATCCGTTTTCATAACAGAATTTTGCATCTTTATCGGACATCGGATGTCTTGCCAGCTTGACTTCTTTGGGATTCAATCCCGCATTACGCATCACATCGGACAACTTCAAAAGCATTCTTTACACCTCAATTACCGAGAATCCCGCCGCTTTCTTGATGCGGTTCGCCACTGCAAGACCGAGTCCTTCATCCGACGGACACTGCGCCCAAATCTGCGTTACCTCGGTATCATCGAACGCTCGCAGGCGGTCGAATACCTCGCGCGCCTGTGCACCGAGATCGTCCCTCGAGCCGAAGCACTCCACAATGCAGTTCGGGAACATATCCTTGTACTCATCAAAGCACAGTACACCGGTTGCGTCACCGATACGCTCCGCGATGTACTTCGCCGTGTCCTGCGGATCGCCGCGCACGACCGTTACGGGCGCTTTCGGCGCGTAATGCCGGTATTTCATGCCGGGCGCCGACACCTTCACGTCATCCCCGATCTTCTCGTACAGCGCGCGGTCAACATCCACCTCGCCGAGCACCGAACGCAGCTGTTCAAGCGTGATGCCGCCCGGACGCAGCAGACGCGGACGCTCGAGCGCGAGTGTGATTACCGTGCTCTCCACGCCGACGCCGCACGCGCCGCCATCCAGTACGGCCGCGATCTTGCTGTCCATATCGTGCATAACGTGCGCCGCCGTGGTCGTGGACGGTCTGCCCGAAGTATTCGCAGACGGAGCCGCCAGTGGTACGCCGCTCTCCCGAATCAGCGCACGCGCCATCGGGTGCGACGGCAGGCGGATGCCCACTGTGTCCAGTCCGCACGAAACCTCGTCCGGAATGCAGTCGCCCTTGGGCACGATCATGGTCAGCGGACCCGGCCAGAACGCCTCGGCAAGCTGCTTTGCCTGCGGCGGAACCGCCGGACACAGGTCGTAAATCCGGTCAAAGTCCGCGATGTGGACGATCAGCGGGTTATCCTGCGGACGGCCTTTCGCCAGAAAAATTTTCTTTACCGCCTCGCCGTTCAGCGCATTCGCCGCAAGGCCGTACACGGTTTCGGTCGGCATACCGACGACCTCGCCCGCTCGAATGAGTTCTGCGGCGGTTTTTACCGCGTTTTCGTCGGTTTCCGGTGTCAAAAGAGTTGTTTTCATCAGTTTACACTTCCATTTATGATATCAATGGTCTTTTTCTTCCACTTTGGTGACGATGCCGTTTTCCAGTGTCAGGTCGAGCGTTACCTCATCAAACGGCTGTGCAATGAGGTACGAAAGGCAGGTATCGGTGTCTGTATAGTCCGGCGTGCCGAGCAGCTCACGCACCTCGTCCGCGCTCATGCCGACAAGTTCAGTGCTGTTTTGCAGGTCGCTGACCATGAAATGCCGCTGGCTCGGTGCGGTTTTCGCCCAGTTTTCCGCAGAAAACGTCTTTGGCACGCCGATACCGAGGTCAAAATAACGGTTTGCGTTCCAGATGCCGTTTCCCACAAGCAGCATCGCCAGCACGCACGATATGCACCAGTGGGCTTTCTTCGTCCTGCCCCGAAACAGCTGCACGCTCGCCGCAAGAAATACGGCGATGCCCAGAACAAGTAAAATTACACCACTTCTTAACATGAAAATCCTCCTTTTATTATAAGGGTCTGTGACCCTTGTTTCCCACCAAAGAGAGGTTTATCGGACATTCACCATGCTATACTCCAATTATAAAAGAAAGGAGTGCTTCGCATGGCAAAGAACAAGAACGTTTTCGTCACGATCACCGGTTTTCAGCACTATTACGGACGTGAGCCGTTCCAGATCGGCAATCTCATCCGCTGTGCCAAGGAGCCGAGCAATCCGTACGACAGCGATGCCATCCGCGCGTTTCTGCCGTACATCGGCAAGGTCGGCTACATCGCCAACAGCCCGCAGACCAAGGCCGGCGGCACGGAAAGCGCATCGCGCATTTACGAGCGCGTGCCCAAGCGGTTTTACGTCCGCGTGCTGTTCACCACCTGCACGAAAATTATATGCCGCGTAGAGTTCGGCGATATGTCCGATCTGAATGCTGAGTTGGAGAGCCAGACCGAGGACAAGTGGGACGATTGGGACGATGAGGATGACAAAATCCAGTTCTAAGGCAATACCGCATAATTGAACAAGAGTGATTTGCGAGTAAATTTTGCGTACTGACGAGGCACAGTTTTGCGGTAATACTCGATGTATTACCGTGAAACTGCAACAAAGTCAGGACACAAAATTTCCGCAAAGCACCGCAGCTTTAATTGTGCGGTGTTGCCCCAAGGTTACATTTCGCTCTGCTCCTTCAGCTTTTCCGCTGTGTCAGCCGCAATAAGCGCGTCTAAAATCTCGTCCATATCGCCGTTCAGGAACTGATCCAGCTTGTAGATGGTCAGCTTGATGCGATGATCGGACACGCGATTCTCCGGGAAATTGTAGGTGCGGATGCGCTCCGAGCGGTCGCCGGTTCCGACCTGGCTTTTTCGGTCGGCGGCGATGGCCGCACGCTGCTTTTCCACCTCGGCCTCGTACAGCCGCGAACGCAGAACAGACAGCGCCTTGTCCTTGTTTTTGTGCTGGCTGCGCTCATCCTGGCACTCTACTACCGTGTTTGTCGGGATATGGGTGACACGGATGGCCGAGGAGGTCTTGTTGATGTGCTGACCGCCCGCACCGGATGCGCGGAACGTGTCAATGCGTAAATCCTTCGGGTCGATGTAGAAGTCGAGTTCTTCCGCTTCGGGAAGGACAGCCACGGTGGTTGTCGAGGTGTGCACACGGCCCTGACTTTCGGTCTCGGGCACACGCTGCACGCGGTGTACGCCGCTCTCGAACTTGAGCCGCGAGTACACCTTATCGCCTGCCACGCGGAACACGATTTCCTTGTAGCCGCCGAGCTCGGTCTCGGATTTGTTCATGACCTCGGTCTGCCAGCCGCGCTTGTCGGCGTACATCGTATACATGCGGTAGAGGTCAGCGGCAAACAGCGCGCTTTCCTCGCCGCCTGCACCGCCGCGAATCTCAACGTAGATATTCTTCTCGTCGTTCGGGTCCTTGGGCAGCAGCAGGATTTTCAGTTCGTCCTCCATACGGGCAATGTCGCTTTTCGCCTGCTGCAGCTCCTCCTGCGCCAGCTCCTTCATGTCCGGGTCGGACAGCATTTCGGTCGCGTCCGCGAGCGTGCGCTGTGCCTGCTCGTATTCGCGGAACGCCGTGACGATCGGCTCGAGTTCGTTGCGCTCGCGCAGCAGCTTGGCCGCCCGGTCGGGGTCGTCGTATAAATCCGGCGCGGAAAGCCGCATTTCCAGCTCGTCCAGCCGCGCCGCTAAGACTTTCAGTTTTTCAAACATATTCTATCTCCAAATCGTGTGAAGCACGGAAAATTCATCAAAATTGCGTTTACCAGCGTCCGGTGAATATCAAGCCCATGATGGAGCAGTATTCGCGGCACCTTACCGCCATCCACTGCCCCGGATACGGCGTTTTCGCGGGAACGCCTGCGTCGCCCAGACCGGCATGCGCCAGCAGGCGGCGTGCACGGGCAAGATGATAATCATTTGTAATTACGGCAACCGCTGCGCCCTCGGGCAGCAGCTTTTTTGCGTTGGCGATATTCTGGATGGTCGTGCTCGACTTGTCCTCCAGGATCAGCCGTTCTGCGTCTGCACCGTGCGCGATCATGTAATCCTGCATGGCTGCAGCTTCGGTGCGCGGCTCATCGCCGCCCTGACCGCCGCACAGGATGGCCTGACTGCCCGGATTGACGTTCAGCACCGCGATTGCTGTATCGCATCGTGCCGCCAGAGCCGCCGACGGCTGTCCGTTCGGATTGACGAGCGCACCCAGCACCAGATAGTAATCCGCCTGCGGCGCAGCTGACGGGTCATCCTCGTCGAATGCTATGCCGATCACAAACACCTGCACCGCCGCAAACGACAGCACGAACAATGCAAACAGTACGCGTCCCACGCGCGACAAAATGCGGCACGCCTTATGCTTTTCGCGTCCGCAAAGCATCAGCCATTCCCCCATACAGCCGATGGCAAGCGCCAGCAGGAAAATACCGCCGAACCGCGACGGCTTCCAGAACAGCTGCGGCACGCCAATGACAGCAAACAGCACCGCAAGCCCTATCCATACCCTTTTTTCTTTCATTGCAGTTCCTCCAGCTCGGCCGCAACGGCTTCCCATTCATCCATTTTTGCGGCGAGTTTTTCGTCACAGGCTTCTTTTTCGGTCATCAGCTCGAGCAGCTTGCCGGAATCCGATGCCGCGTCCACCATCTGCTGTTCGAGGTCGGACGACTGGGTTTCCAGCTGCGAAATTTCGCGCTCGAGCGTGTTCAGCAGCTTCTGCAGATTCTTGGTGCCGCCGGTACGCTTGGGCTTTTCGGGCGGCTTGGGTACGTCGTCCAGTGTCGGGACGGCGGCCTTTTTCTTTTTGGGTGCCGGTGCGGGCGCCGCTTCCGGCAGTGCGCCGCCGCCCTTGGCGCGCCAGTCAAGGAACGCGCTGTACGAGCCGATAAAATCGGTCAGGTGACCGTTTTCGAGGTAGAGCACGCGGGTTGCAAAGCGCTCGACGAAGTAGCGGTCATGCGAAACAAACAGCAGCGTGCCGTCGAACGCCTCAACCGCCTCCTCAATCCACTCACGGGATGCAAGATCAAGGTGGTTGGTCGGCTCGTCGAGGATGAGCAGATTGAGCGGATCGTACATCAGTTCACACAGGCGCAAACGGCTTTTCTCACCGCCGGACAGCATATCCACGGTTTTCAGCTGGGTTTCACCGGTAAACTGGAACGAACCGAGCCGGTTTCGCGCCACCTGCATGGACACGTTCTTGTCGTAGATGAGCGTGTCGATGAGGTTGCGGTGCGGATTGGCAAAATACACCTGTTGCGGCAGGTACGCCGGCTTGAGTCCAACGCCCTTGCGGATTACACCGCCATCCGGCACTTCCTCGCCAAGCAGGATTTTCAGCATGGTGGTCTTTCCGGCGCCGTTTGCACCAAGCAGCGCGACGCGCTCGCGGTTGCGGATGTTGAACGATACGTTATGCAATATTTCTCGCTCATCATAACTCTTTGTAATATCACGAACCTTGAGCACTTCCTCGGTCTCGTAGTTCGGGTCACCAAACGTGACGGTCATCTTTTTGTCGGTCTTGGGCCGGTCAGTGACCTTCATACGCGCAATGCGCTTCTCGATGGACGCGGCACGCTTTGCCAGATGCTCGGTACCGTGCTCGTGCATGGAACGCGCAGTCGCCTCCAGACGCTTTTTCTCCGCCAGCTCGTGCTCGTGGTGCTTGAGCTGCTCCTCACGGCGACGCTCACGCTCGACCGCATAGTACGAGTAATTGCCGTTGTAGAAATCGCAGGTGCAATCGTGGATTTCAATCACGCGGTCGCAGCACTGGTCGATAAACCAGCGGTCATGCGAGATAATGAGCACGGTGCCGCGGTAATTCTCCAAATAATTGCCCAACCAGTCCACAGCGTCCATGTCGAGGTGGTTGGTCGGCTCGTCAAGCAGCAGCACGTCGGTCTGCTCGAGAATAATGCGGGCGAGGTTGATACGCGTTTTTTCGCCGCCGGAGAGCAGGTCAAACTTCTGCGAGCGCATTTCCTGCGCGATTTCAAGACCGTTGCACACGCGGTTGATCTCATAATCTCGGTTGTAGCCGCCGAGGATTTCCAGCCGCGTTTCCAGCTGTGCGTAACGCTTGAGCAACGATGCGTCATCCGGCTTGCGCGTCATTTCATCGGTCAGCGCGTCCATTGCTGCCGCAACTTCGTCGGACTCCTTGAACGCCAGACGGAGAATATCCTCCACGGTCGATTCCGGCGGAAAATCCGGCATCTGATCAATGACACCTGCGGTTCGTCCCTGTCCGAACGCAACGTGTCCGCCGTCATACGACAGTCTGCCGGTCAAAATATTGAGTAAAGTGGTCTTTCCAGCGCCGTTTGCGCCTAAAATAGCAACCTTTTCGCCCGGCTGAATGTCGAAGGAAATGTCCTTCAGGATCAGGCGATCGCCATAATATTTGGTCAGGTTTTGTACGGTAATATCTGCCACGGAGAGAACTCCTTTCAATGCACTTTTATTCAGTTTATATTATAGCACAATGTGCCCCATAATAGGAGAGAAAACCTGCATAATTTGCAGATTTTTGCGCGGTTTTCTCTGCCCGAAAACGCAAAAAAGCTGTCTCAAAAGACAGCTTTTTATGGAAATTCAGAGCAGCAGCGGCAGCAGTTCCTCCGTGCGGTCGACTACATGCTTCGCGCCTGCGTCCTCCAGCTCCTCTCGGCCGCCAAAGCCGAACGTCACGCCGATGCAGTCAATACCGCATTGCTTCGCACCTTCCACATCGTGCAGGCGGTCACCGACCAGTACAGCCTGTGACAGATCCTGCACCTGCAAACGGTCGAGCGCCTGCTGTGTGACCTGTGCCTTTGTGCCGATCGTGCCATCCAGCGTTGCACCGGAAACCACGGTGAAATACTGCGCAATATCAAAGTATTTGACGATTTTATCAATGAAAAACGCCGGTTTGGACGATGCGGTAGACAGAGTCTTTCCGGCGTCCGTCAGGGTCTTCAGCAACTCCGGAATTCCATTGTAGAGCATGTTCTCCTTCCAGCCGATCACACCGAATCGCTCACGGTAGAACTCAATTGCCTGCTTTGCCTCGGCGTCATCGAAGCCGTAGCTGCGGCGGAATTCGTCGTACAGTGGCGGACCGATAAAGCGCTCCAGCGGCTTGAGCTCCGGCTCGTGGATGCCCATTTTATCCAGCGCATACTGCACCGATTTGGTGATGCCCTCGCGGGAATCGGTGAGCGTACCGTCTAAATCAAATAAAATATACTGATACATCGGCGTTTTCCTCTCAGTAGTATAGAAAAAGCAGCAACTTTCGTTGCTGCTTAGATGT
>NZ_JAQEXK010000059.1:0-659 GCF_027693185.1 Butyricicoccus sp. OF27-2pH9A | reverse complement strand
GAATGGTCTTTGTACAATGCCTTGCACTGGCTCATTGCCTGATAAAAAAGCGTCAGGCTGATCTCACGGGAGCGGATGACAGCCACGATTTTTTCCAGCCCCGGCACCTGTCCGGTGTTGGCAGCCTCGTCCCATAGCACCCGCACATGGTAGGGCAGACGCCCGCCATAGGTGTTATCAGCCCGTTCACACAGAAGGTTGAACATCTGCGAAAAAGCGAGGGCAACCAAAAAGTTGTAGGTGGTGTCCGTGTCGCTGATAAGAAAGAACAGCGCTGATTTTTCATCCCCCAGCTTATCCAGCTCCAGTTCGTCATAAGACATGATCTCCCGAAGTTGGGGAATATCAAAGGGAGCCAGTCTTGCACCGCAGGAAATCAAAATGCTTTTGGCTGTCTTGCCGCTGGCGAGCTTGTATTTCTTATACTGCCTCACGGCGAAGTGCTGGGGGCTGCGGCGTTCCAGCCCGTCAAACATATAGTCCACCGCGTTTTTGAAGGTTTCGTCATCCTCCCGGACTTCCATGCTGTTTATCATTTCCACCAGCGTATTCATGTTGCGTTCTTCCTCCGGCCCCTCAAAGACGATGTAGGACACAAGGGCGCAGTACAAGAGGGTTTCTGCTTATAGTGATAGGTAATCCTTTGAAGTTATCGCCGG
>NZ_JAQEXK010000058.1:0-709 GCF_027693185.1 Butyricicoccus sp. OF27-2pH9A | reverse complement strand
TCCGACCCGTAACCTTCCAGAAGGTTGATGACGCCCCATACCGCCAGACCGGCGCCAAGAGCCATGACCAGAATTTTGAGAATGTCGATTGCCTGATTGAAAAATTCCATATACGTTCCTCCATTTTGTTTGTTTGATGGTTTTGGGTACAAAAAAAGCCGCCCACATCGGCGGCGCTTCGGGTCAACATGGCCCGAAGTTACACAAACTCGTCGCTGTCCAGATCATCGAAGTTCAACAGGTCAGCTTCTTCGTCCGTGTCAGAGCCGTCCACTTCGTACACCGTGTATTCGTCCTCCGGCTTTAGTCTCAATGGCCGGTGGCGGAACAGGCTTTCCAAGCGGAAGGCGTTTTTCTTTTTATCAAATTCGGCTGTGTACTTGTAATTCGGGTGCTTTTTCAAGTCATACTTCGGGGACAGGAAGGGCGGGAGCCCCCGAAGCTGCAAGATACATTTATCCCCGGGCATGGTGGTGATCTCGCTGGTGGTCATCAGCTCCCGGCCAAGCCGCTGCATATTCTGGCTGTAACTTTCAGACTGCCCACGGCTTCGGCCCTCGGTCTGCATAGAGATGGTGGCCTTGCCCAGCCAGTTTTCCGAAATATCCTTTAGGGTGGAAGCCTCCCGGCCTCCGAGGAACACGATACTGTCCATGTTTCCCATGATGGTTTCGGAATGGTCTTTGTACAATGCCTTGCACTGGCTCAT
>NZ_JAQEXK010000057.1:0-805 GCF_027693185.1 Butyricicoccus sp. OF27-2pH9A | reverse complement strand
TTGGGAGCACATATTTTCTGATCTTGTCACTCAACGTCCGTCCTTCACCGCCTCTCTGGTCCGCTGCTTTTCCTTTGCCTGCGTCCTGATTTGCTCCGTGAATTTCCGAAGCTGGCCGAGGATGGAAGCCTTGTCCTGCTCTTTGTTCAGCACCTTTGCGCTGTACTTCTGGAAGGCCGCCGTGATAGCGTCCGCCTGATTGGCTTTGAAAAACAGCAGGTAATGACCGGGGCTCACTTTATGGAAAGCGTAGTCCACATGGAACTCCTTCGCGATCCGGTCAAAATCCTTTGGGGCTCCCACATAGGGCATGGTGCTTTTGCCGCCATAGTGGTTCATCAGCTTTTTCACGCTCTGGCGTCCCTGCGGGGTCAGCGCCTTCCGGTGGTGCTTTTGCAGCGCCCGCGCTACCTTCCCAAGAGCGGCAGCCAGCACTTTTCCCGTGAGCTTCGTTGTCCTGATCGAAAGGGCAACCGTTTTTTGGTTTACTTCTTCCTGCATAAAACCTCCTTTCCGTCGGGGTTCCCGCTATCCGGGAGGCCCCCGTACAATCTCGGGGAACAGAAAACCTCGGGCCAATGTGGCCCGAGGCTTACCGCTCGGCATCTCTGCCGGACGGAGCTTTCTTTTCCGGCTCCGTCTGGACTTTTTCGTCCTGTTCCCGCATGGTCTGCAAGATAGAGGGCTTCTTTTGAAGTTGGGAGGGCTTTTCGCCGGACAGCGGCTTGATACATTCCAGACGGTCAGCCGCCCGAATGGCGTTGTCCGTGAGCTGCCTCTGCCATGCGCCCACGCTGGGAGCCCA
>NZ_JAQEXK010000056.1:0-858 GCF_027693185.1 Butyricicoccus sp. OF27-2pH9A | reverse complement strand
CATTTATGTCCCCGGGCAAGCATGATAAAATAGAGGTAGGAAGGATAGATAAAGGAGGTTTTGAAGATGAAGATACTGCTGAAAATATTGGTTGCTCCCTTTGCTTTAGCGTTGTCCCTTCTGGCGGCTCTGCTGGTGTTCCTATTTGATATTTGTGCCGTCCTGCTGACGATTGCCTCTGTGATCCTGACGGTGCTGGGTGTCGCTCTCTTTTTCACGCCGACGCCCATAGGCGGGATTGTATTTCTGTTTCTTGCCTTCCTTCTTTCGCCGTATGGACTGCAAGCGGCGGCGGGCTCCCTTCTTTGGGCGCTGGACGGAGGCAAATCCGCTCTGTACCGGTTTCTGGCAAGTTAAGCAGCCTCGGGCCATACTGGCCCGAAGTCGGGGCGGTCTGAATGGGCCGCCCCTTTCTCATGGAAAGGAGGAATGATTTTTGGCTACCACAACTTTGTTGCAGCGCCATGCGGGCGAAGGCGAAACGATTGCTGAGGCTATCCGGGATTGTCTGGACTATGGCAAGGACCCGGAAAAAACAGAAAGCGGAAAGTACATCTCCGCTTATGAATGTGATCCGGTCACTGTGGCGGACGAGTTCCTTTTGGCAAAGGCCAGCTATGCCGCCATGACAGGCCGGGAACAGAAAAAGGCCAATGATGTGCTGTGCTATCAGATACGACAGTCCTTCTATCCGGGGGAGATCACACCGAAAGAGGCGAACCGTATCGGCTATGAGCTGGCTATGCGCTGGACAAAGGGGCGGCACGCTTTTATCGTTACCACGCACACCGATAAGCAGCACATCCATTGTCACATTTATTACAACTCCACCACCCTTGACTGCACCCGGAAATTCCG
>NZ_JAQEXK010000055.1:294-859 GCF_027693185.1 Butyricicoccus sp. OF27-2pH9A | reverse complement strand
CAGCAGTCAGCGGGCATTATCCAGAACGGGACAGAAATCACACCGGATGTGCTGGACAGTCTGCGGACAGAGCTTGAGGCGATGGAGTTAGGCCCTCTGTTCGGACTCTGGCTCCAGTCCTTCCTGATCCAGCTTACCATGATTGCCTTAAACATCGTGATCTTCGTTATCGTATATGGCCGTATGATTGAAATTTATTTACTCACAAGTTTAGCGCCTATCCCGTTTGCCACCGTCCCCAACAGGGAAACCGGACACATGGGGCAGAACTATTTCCGCTCCCTCTTTGCGGTGGGCTTTCAAGGTCTGTTGATCTTAGTCTGTGTCGCCATCTATGCGGTGCTGATCCAGAGTATCGCCACCGACGGCGACCCCATCGGGGCGATCTGGGGATGCGTGGGATATACGGTGCTGCTGTGTTTTACCTTATTCAAAACAGGCAGTCTTGCAAAATCCATCTTCGGCTGCCATTAAGAGACTTCGGGCCATGATGACCCGAAGCGGAAAGGAGCAATCCATGCAGGAAAAAACTGCGGGCGGAACATCAGCCGCCTCTATAAAGCTG
>NZ_JAQEXK010000055.1:0-284 GCF_027693185.1 Butyricicoccus sp. OF27-2pH9A | reverse complement strand
CTATAAAGCTGGATGTAAGCGTGCGGGTCATCGAACCTGTGAAAAACCTCATGGGCTTTGCCAGCGTGAAATTCAATGACTGCTTTGTGGTGGAAAATCTGAAAATCGTACAGGGCAGCAAGGGCCTCTTTCTTGGGATGCCCAGCCAGCCGGACGGCAAAGGCGGCTACCGGGATATGGCCTACCCTGTCACAAAGGAGTTCCGAGAACAGCTCAACACCGCTGTTCTACAAGCCTATGAGGCAAAGCTGGAACAGATGGCGGAGCGCGGCTCTGTGGGGCGT
>NZ_JAQEXK010000054.1:0-903 GCF_027693185.1 Butyricicoccus sp. OF27-2pH9A | reverse complement strand
ATATCTCCGAAGGAGGTTTCCGGTTCAGCGTACATTTCAAACATCAGCCGAACATGGTCGGCGGCTATGGGGTCGGCAACCATTTTCTTTGTGCGGATACCCTCTACCACAGTAGGCTCTAACTGATAACCGTATGGTGCCTGTCCGCTCATGTGAAAGCCTTTCAGGCACCGTGAATAGTAGGCGTCTGTGACACGCTTCTGAATTGTCTCACGTTCAAGCTGGGCGAATACAATGCAGATATTCAGCATGGCCCGGCCCATCGGGGTCGAAGTATCAAACTTTTCTGTGGATGATACAAACTCCACATCATACTCTTGAAACAGCTCCATCATCGTTGCAAAGTCCAGAATAGAGCGGCTTATACGGTCCAGTTTATACACGATGACCCGCCTGACCTTTCCCTTGCGGATCTCGCCCAACAGCTTTTGAAACTCCGGCCTGTCCGTATTTTTACCGGAATAGCCTTTGTCCTTGAATACCCGGCAGCTCCCACCTTTCAATTCATACTTGCAAAAGTCGATCTGACTTTCAATGCTGATACTGTCCTTGCGGTCTACTGACTGTCTTGCGTAAATACAATCTTCTCTGATAAATTCCATATTGGGCTCCTTTCCTTGTTGGAATGGAGCTACCAACCTTACAACTATATTATACCATCAGCAGCCCCGGACAACAATGTTGCGAATGATTAGGGAAATCTGTCCCCATATTTTCTGAACACCTCATAAAGACAACGCTCAATTTCTTTTTTGCGCTGTGCTTTCTCCTTCGGGGGAAGTACCGGCGTGAGGCTTTCCAGCACAATGATCTTCCCTTGAAATGCGACAGACTTTGTTTCTCGTTCATAAGTGACAGCTTGCGTCATTGAAAACCTCCTTTGCGAAAGTGCGTGTATATGCC
>NZ_JAQEXK010000053.1:0-913 GCF_027693185.1 Butyricicoccus sp. OF27-2pH9A | reverse complement strand
CCCGAAGTGGAGAAAGCTCAAAGGGCGGCACCTGCTGGGTGTCGCCTTTTGACATTTCCCCACAGGACAAGCGGGAAAGGCAGGCATATACACGCACTTTCGCAAAGGAGGTTTTCAATGACGCAAGCTGTCACTTATGAACGAGAAACAAAGTCTGTCGCATTTCAAGGGAAGATCATTGTGCTGGAAAGCCTCACGCCGGTACTTCCCCCGAAGGAGAAAGCACAGCGCAAAAAAGAAATTGAGCGTTGTCTTTATGAGGTGTTCAGAAAATATGGGGACAGATTTCCCTAATCATTCGCAACATTGTTGTCCGGGGCTGCTGATGGTATAATATAGTTGTAAGGTTGGTAGCTCCATTCCAACAAGGAAAGGAGCCCAATATGGAATTTATCAGAGAAGATTGTATTTACGCAAGACAGTCAGTAGACCGCAAGGACAGTATCAGCATTGAAAGTCAGATCGACTTTTGCAAGTATGAATTGAAAGGTGGGAGCTGCCGGGTATTCAAGGACAAAGGCTATTCCGGTAAAAATACGGACAGGCCGGAGTTTCAAAAGCTGTTGGGCGAGATCCGCAAGGGAAAGGTCAGGCGGGTCATCGTGTATAAACTGGACCGTATAAGCCGCTCTATTCTGGACTTTGCAACGATGATGGAGCTGTTTCAAGAGTATGATGTGGAGTTTGTATCATCCACAGAAAAGTTTGATACTTCGACCCCGATGGGCCGGGCCATGCTGAATATCTGCATTGTATTCGCCCAGCTTGAACGTGAGACAATTCAGAAGCGTGTCACAGACGCCTACTATTCACGGTGCCTGAAAGGCTTTCACATGAGCGGACAGGCACCATACGGTTATCAGTTAGAGCCTACTGTGGTAGAGGGTATCCGCACAAAGAAAATGGTTGCCGA
>NZ_JAQEXK010000052.1:359-1186 GCF_027693185.1 Butyricicoccus sp. OF27-2pH9A | reverse complement strand
CTGCTGGAAGTACGGGATAAGGGCGGACTGGAAACCTTTGAAGCCGCTCTTGTCTTGGGAAACCACACAAGGAGCGTGAAGGATTTGATAAACCTGACGCAGAACCTTGACCTTTACCGCTTTTACCCGGATATTTCCGATGATGAAGGGCTGGGCCGTCTTTACGCCGACGAGCTTGGGACTATCGACATACCGGAGCACATTCAGAACTACTTCGATTATGAGGCATACGGGCGGGATGTGCGTATCAACGAGGGCGGCGTATTCGCTCCCGGTGGGTATGTGTCGGCAGTCCCGGAGGGCTTCAAGGAGTATTACCACGGGCCGCAGGACATTCCGCCGGAACACCGGATATTTGCCTATCCTGAAAAGGCCGAGCCTGTCCACTCCATTCTCGCTACACTCAAACGGTTTCAAGAAGCCCCACCCGCTCCGAAAAAGGACAAGGCGGGGCCTTCCCATGAAGAACGGTAAGACTTCGGGCCAGCATGGCCCGAAGCATAAAGGAGGTGCATACCATCAACTATTACCCTATCAATGAAGGAGCCGCCCGCCGGGCAAAGGAAATGAACAGCTTTTCCGACTACAAGGAAGGGAGCGCAACGGCGGAATACCGGGCAATGGTGGACAAGGCCGCCGCCGTAGCGGAAAAGCAGAAATCCCGGGTGGACCCCATGTACCATGAGAAGATCGACCATCTGTTAGACACCTACGCCCGCAAGCTGGCCGAAAACATGAACCAAGGCTTTGCCATTGACGCAAGGGTTCCCTCTGTGCTGATCGCCGGGCCTTCCAATTTCCCGGTGGGAAAGAAGGAAAAACAGAAC
>NZ_JAQEXK010000052.1:0-349 GCF_027693185.1 Butyricicoccus sp. OF27-2pH9A | reverse complement strand
AGGAAAAACAGAACCGGGCGCGGGACAGCAACATGGAGGAATGGCGGCATATTCAAGGGCTGCTGGATAAGATACGCAGCACCGGCATGGGCGGGATCAGCGCCGATGACCCGGCAGCGATTGAAAAGCTCCAGAAGAAGCTGGACGGGCTGGAACGCTCCCAGCTCATTATGAAGGAGGTCAACGCCTATTACCGCAAGCATGGCAAGCTGGACAGCTGTGCGCTGCTGTCGCCGGACCAGATTGAAAAGCTGAAAGCAAGCATGGCGTCAAGTTGGCGAAGCGACCCGAGGCCCTTTGAAAGTTACCAGCTAACCAACAACAATGCGGAGATCCGCCGGGTAAAGGC
>NZ_JAQEXK010000051.1:0-1372 GCF_027693185.1 Butyricicoccus sp. OF27-2pH9A | reverse complement strand
CCCGAAGTGGAGAAAGCTCAAAGGGCGGCACCTGCGGGGTGCCGTCTTTTGACATTTCCCCACGGGACAAGTGGGAAAGGCTGGCATATACACGCACTTTCGCAAAGGAGGTTTTCAATGACGCAAGCTGTCACTTATGAACGAGAAACAAAGTCTGTCGCATTTCAAGGGAAGATCATTGTGCTGGAAAGCCTCACGCCGGTACTTCCCCCGAAGGAGAAAGCACAGCGCAAAAAAGAAATTGAGCGTTGTCTTTTTGAGGTGTTCAGCAAATATGGGGACAGATTTCCCTAATCATTCGTAACATTGTTGTCCGGGGCTGCTGATGGTATAATATAGTTGTAAGGTTGGTAGCTCCATTCCAACAAGGAAAGGAGCCCAATATGGAATTTATCAGAGAAGATTGTATTTACGCAAGACAGTCAGTAGACCGCAAGGACAGTATCAGCATTGAAAGTCAGATCGACTTTTGCAAGTATGAATTGAAAGGCGGGAGCTGCCGGATATTCAAGGACAAAGGCTACTCCGGTAAGAATACGGACAGACCGGAGTTTCAAAAGCTGCTGGGCGAGATCCGCAGGGGAAAGGTTCGGCGGGTCATCGTGTACAAGCTGGACCGTATAAGCCGCTCTATTCTGGACTTTGCAACGATGATGGAGTTGTTTCAAGAGTACGATGTGGAGTTTGTATCCTCCACGGAAAAGTTTGATACTTCGACCCCGATGGGCCGGGCCATGTTGAATATCTGCATTGTATTCGCCCAGCTTGAACGTGAGACAATTCAGAAGCGTGTCACAGACGCCTACTATTCCCGGTGCCTGAAAGGCTTTCACATGAGCGGACAGGCACCATACGGTTATCAGTTAGAGCCTACTGTGGTAGAGGGTATCCGCACAAAGAAAATGGTTGCCGATCCCGTAGCCGCCGATCATGTACGGCTGATGTTTGAAATGTACGCTGAACCGGAAACCTCCTTCGGAGATATTACCCGATACTTCGAGGAACATGACATAAAAATTTATGGCAAATCCATGTTCCGTACATTTCTTTCCCAACTTTTAAGAAATCCCGTTTACGCACAGGCTGATTTAGAGCTGTACGAATTTTTCAAGAGCCAGGGCGCAGCGATTGTCAATGACGCTTCTGACTTTGCCGGAACAAACGGCTGCTATCTCTATCAGGGACGGGATGTGAAGGAGGACAAGGACAGGTGCTTAAAAGACCAGATACTTGTTATCGCTCCCCATGAAGCACTCATTTCCTCTGACACATGGCTGAAATGCCGGAAAAAACTTATGGCAAATACCACCTTCCAGCAGGGACGGAAACCGAAGAACACTTGGCTGGCCGGAAAAATCAAATGCGGGCATTG
>NZ_JAQEXK010000050.1:0-1608 GCF_027693185.1 Butyricicoccus sp. OF27-2pH9A | reverse complement strand
TTTGCTAATATAAGTTTACGGACAAGGCGCGGCAGCCAGCCGTGCCTTGCTCTATCTCATGCCTAAGCTACAATAAGAGGAGTAATTGGCCTGGCAAGCTTGACTCTGGACTATCCACGTCCGTAAATAAAACTGTCAGCCATCCTCTTATTGCAGCGTTCGGTTTAAGCAGGTTGGGCTTTGCGCTCGGTTTACCAAGCAAATAGAATCGGCAATGAGAAAACGATGGTCGCCACATTACAGATATTTCTTTTGCTTGGAGGAATGCTAATGAATGCTGTAGGAATCGATGTTTCCAAAGGGAAAAGTATGGTTGCTGTTATGCGGCCACTTGGAGAACTCGTGGTAAAACCGTTTGAAGTTCACCACACGGCCAATGAGCTTAAAGATCTGTCAGATCTTCTGCGTGGTCTGGACGGCGAAGTTCGGATTATCATGGAGTTCACAGGCCGTTATTATCAGCCCATAGCCCGGTATCTCGTCGAGGCCGGCTTCTTTGTGGGTGTTGTCCACGCGAAACTCATACATGATTTTGGAAACAACTCAATTCGTAAAGTCAAAACTGATAGAGCCGATGCAATCAAAATTGCCAATTATGGTCTTTCCAACTGGATCTCTCTTAAGCGGTACACACCGGAGGACGAAACCCGATTGCTATTGAAAACCTGTAATCGCCAGTATAATCAGTACATGAAACTAAAAGTGTCTTTGAAAAACAACCTGATTGCAATCCTTGATCAGACTTTCTCGGGTTTGAACGAGATGTTTACCAGTCCTGTGAGAGCAGATGGGCACGAAAAATGGGTTGACTTCGCAGAAAAATTCTGGCACTGTGAGATCGTTTCTTCTATGAGCAGAGCAAAATTTACCACCCAGTACAGCAAATGGTGCCAAAAGCATGGATATAATCGCAGTGATAGCAAGGCGTCTGCACTCTATGAGCTTGCCTTGAATCAGGTCGCTACGCTGCCGCCTACGACACAAACGAAGGCTTTAATCGTTCAGGCCATCTCCCAACTGAACTTTGTTTCTGTCTCACTGGCCGAGCTGCGCAGACAGATGCAGCAGTTGGCTGCATCTTTGCCGGAGTACCCTGTTGTTCTTGCCATGAGTGGTGTTGGAGAGACTTTGGGGCCTCAGCTCATAGCGGAAATTGGAGATGTACGCCGCTTTTCCCACAAGGGTGCCCTCGTGGCTTTCGCTGGAGTAGATGCACCCCCGTTTCAATCCGGTGTCTTTGAGTCCGCCAGTCGAAGCATATCTAAGCGTGGTTCACCGGCTTTGCGAAAAGCACTCTTTCAAGTCATGAAAAGCATTCTAAAAAATTCTCCGTCTGATGATGCTGTCTACCAGTTTCTTGACCGAAAACGTGCTGAAGGGAAACATTATTACGTTTACATGGTTGCTGGCTGCAATAAGTTCTTGCGCATCTATTACGCTCGTGTGAAAGAATATCTGATCACCCTTGAAAACATATCTTAATCTGAAGGCATCTTTGCTTTATTTGGTCAGCGCAAAAATCTCGGGTGCGGTGGCTTAATTTCTCATACCATTTTTTCATTCTTAAAAAACTATTTCTTTCCCCCTTGACTTTCCTTTGCAGGTTTT